>CAZYTN010000055.1:0-11143 GCA_964650115.1 uncultured Sulfuritalea sp. | reverse complement strand
ACGACAAGCAGGCCGCCGAGTTCGAGGCGACCAAGGAATGCAATTTCGCGATCTCCCCCGCCAGCATCGGTCGCTTCCGCGTCAATGCCTTCATGCAGCAGGGGCGCGTCGGCATCATTTTGCGCACCATCAACGTGCAGATTCCCGAGATGGAGGATCTGAAGCTGCCGCCGGTGCTGAAGGACGTGGTGATGACCAAGCGCGGCCTGGTGCTGTTTGTCGGCGGCACGGGATCGGGCAAGTCGACTTCGCTGGCGGCGATGATCGGCTACCGCAACCAGAACAGTTATGGTCACATCATCACCATCGAAGACCCGGTCGAATATGTTCACGACCACCGCAACTGCGTGATCACCCAGCGCGAGGTGGGCGTCGATACCGATTCATGGGAAATCGCGCTGAAGAACACCCTGCGCCAGGCGCCCGACGTCATCCTGATCGGTGAAATTCGCGATCGGGAAGTGATGGAGCACGCCATTGCCTTTGCCGAGACAGGCCATCTGGCCTTGGGTACGCTGCACGCCAACAACGCCAATCAGGCGATTGACCGGATCATCAATTTCTTCCCCGAGGAGCGCCGGCCGCAACTGTTGATGGACCTTTCGCTCAACCTCAAGGCCATTGTGTCCCAGCGCCTGATTCCCGTGAAGGAGGGCAAGGGCCGCGCCGCGGCGGTGGAGATCCTGCTCAACTCGCCGCTGATCGCCGATCTGATCTTCAAGGGCGAGATTCACGAAGTCAAGGAGATCATGAAGAAGTCGAAGGAACTCGGCATGAAGACCTTCGACATGGCGCTCTTCGATCTCTTCGAAGAAGGCCGCATCAGCTACGACGATGCCTTGCGTTTCGCCGACTCGATGAACGAAGTGCGCCTGATGATCAAGCTGCACAGCAAGCAGTCGCAGGAAATGGATCGCAACGCCGGGATTCAGCACCTGGACATTGTTTAACGCTCATTGCGATGGGTTTCACGCGAGGCAGATTAAACACGCGAAAAACAAAATAGTCGCCCGCCCCCCTTCCCCCCTCGCGGGGGGTTACTAATCGGCGCGCTGCGCGCGTTGATCACCGGGGACTTCGAACCGACTGCGTCTTACTGCGCCCGCTCGCGGCGGTGGCTGCCGGCGACGATCTCGATGTTGTACAGGCGGCATTCGAGCGCGCCGTTGTAGAGCGGGATTTTGCGCGACGTCTGCAGCCGGATCAGCTTGGGCAGGCGCGTGTCGGCCGACAGAAACCAGCAGCTCCAGCCGGCGAAGCGCTGCTTGAGCGCATTGCCCAGAAGGGGGTAGAACGCGGCCAGTTCTTCCTCGCTGCCCAGGCGTTCGCCGTAAGGCGGATTGGCCACCATCACGCCTGAC
Organism: uncultured Sulfuritalea sp.; assembly: GCA_964650115.1. Lineage (GTDB taxonomy): Bacteria > Pseudomonadota > Gammaproteobacteria > Burkholderiales > Rhodocyclaceae > Sulfuritalea. The sequence continues at coordinate 9,782 of CAZYTN010000055.1, read as the reverse complement.
GGGGCGGGCGCCGGTCGGGTCAGCAGATCCGATGTTTCCAGCGTGACGAGATTGTCGAGCCCGGCGCCGGCCAGGTTCTGCCGCGTGCGGGCGACCGCATCGGCGGCGATGTCGCTGCCGAACAGCGGCAGGGCGATGGCTTCGCGGCGGCGTTCGGCCGCTGCGCGCTGCAGCTTGCGCCAGAGTCCGGCGTCGAAGGATTTGAGATGCTCGAAGCCGAAATCCCCCGGCTCGCGCGACAGCCCCGGCGCGTCGTCGAGGCAGATCTGCGCTGCCTCCAGCAGGAAGGTGCCGCTGCCGCACATCGGATCGAGCAGCGGCGTGCCCGGCTGCCAGCCGGACAGGCGCAGGATGCCGGCAGCGAGGTTTTCCTTGAGCGGAGCCCCCACCTTGGCCAGCTTGTGGCCGCGCATGTAGAGCGGCTCGCCGGAGGTGTCGAGGTAAAGCGTCGCCTGTTGTTCGGTGATGAAAAGGTGGATGCGGACCTCGGGGTTTTTCGTATTGACGCTGGGTCGTCGTCCGGTTTCGGCGCGAAAGCGGTCGCAGACCGCGTCCTTGACTTTCAGGGTGATGAATTCGAGGCTCTTCAGCGGCGAACGAATCGCCGTGACATAGACGCGAATCGAACGATCCACGGAGAACAGTCGCGACCAGTCCACGTCATGGGCCAGCCGGTAGATTTCGGCTTCGCTGCGATAGTCGCCGCGGACGACGCGCCACAGCACACGGGTCGCGATGCGCGATTCGAGGTTGATGCGGTAGCCGGTTTCCAGGCTGCCGTTGCAGCTGGCTCCGCCCGGCACGGTGGCGATGTCCTTGCCGCCGGCACTGGCAATGTCTTCCGCGAGCAGCGTTTCGAGGCCGCGCGGGCAGGTGGTGAAATAGTGGTTCAAGGTGAAATCTCGATGATGATCGATGCCGGCATTATGTCACCGCAGGATGCGGTGACGGTATCCCTTGTGGATATCGGCGCTATTGGGCTGGCACGAGTGAGCGGAAACAACCGTGAGCGGGAACGACCGATATCGCCGTGTCGCCAGCGCCGACTATTGAATTGCAATTTCGTTCCCGCCGCCGCGCCCATGTCAGACGCGCATCATCGCCTTCGCTGATCCTTGCCGCCTCGCTCATCGATCCGGTGAGCCGCCGAGTGGGTGCAGCCGCCACACGGCCACCGGCTTGGCGAAGCCCTTGAATGTGCGTTCGCCTAGCGCCTCGCCGGCGGCACTGTCCCCGATCCGGGAATAGGCGCGTTGCTCGAGCAGGATTTCGCCGTCCTTGGCCGCGCCGCACAGCCGCGCCGAGAGGTTGGCGACGCTGCCGACAGCGGCGTATTCCCAGCGCCCTTCGTAGCCGATGGCGCCCAGGGTCGCATAGCCCTCGGCGATGCCGATGCCCAGGCCCAGTTGGTAGCCGCGCCGCGACCAGTCCGCCGCCAGTCCGGAAAATGCCTGCTGCATCGCCAGGGCCATGCCCACCGCCCGTTCCACTGGCCGCTCGATGGGCAGCGGGTCGTTGAAAAAGATCATCAGGCCGTCGCCGGCATAGTGTTCCAGGGTGCCGTTGTGGCGGTTGATCAACTGCCCCATCGCCGTGTGGTAGGCGTGCAGCACTTCCATCACCTCCTCCGGTTCGGCGCTGTCGGTGAAGGCGGTGAAGCCGCGCAGGTCGAGGAACACCACCGTCACCAGGCGGCGATGGGGCTTCAGCAACTGCTCGCCGCCGGGGGCGAGGATCGCCTCGGCGATCTGCGGGGCGAAGAAATGCTTCATGCGCCCAAGGTTTTCGAGTTGCGCCAACTGGGCTTGCACGCGCTCCTCCAACTGCTGGTTCCAGTCGCGCAGTTCCGCCGCCTGGCTCTGCACCTGGTCCTGCAGTGCCTTGATCCTCAGCAGCGAACGCACCCGGGCGAAGAGCTCGGCCTGGTTGATCGGCTTGGCGAGAAAGTCGTCGGCCCCCGCCTCGATGCCGCGCACCCGCTCCTGCTGCGGGTCCAGCGAGGTGACCAGGACCACCGGCAGCAATGCGGTGGCGGCGTCGGCGCGGAGACGTTGGCACAGCTCGTAACCGGACAGGCGAGGCATCATGATGTCGGAAAGCACCAGGTCGGGCCGGTGCTCGGCGACGGCCGCCAGCCCCTCGTCGCCGTCGCGCGCGGTGAGCACCCGATAGCCCTTGAACGTCAGCAGGTCGGCCAGCAGTTTCAGGTTGGCCGGGGTGTCGTCCACCACCAGGATGGTCGCCGGGGCACTCATGACATTGGCTTCAGCACGGCTTCTACCGCAGCGAAAAACTGCTTGAGGCTGATCGGCTTGGCGACATAGCCGTCGAAGCCGGCGGCGATGATCTGGGCGCGGTCCTGGTCCAACACCGAGGCGGTGATCGCAATCACCGGGATCGCCGCCGTGGCGGGGTCGGCGCGCAGCCGCCGCAGCGCCTCGATGCCGCTGATGCCGGGCAGCTGGATGTCCATCAGGATCGCGTCGGGCTTGGCTTCCACGGCCAGGCGGATGCCGTCCTCGCCGCTGCCCGCCTCGACGGTGCGGTAGCCCTTGACTTGCAGCAAGTCGCGGGCCAGCTTCAGGTTCTTTTCGTTATCCTCGACGATCAGGATCAGACTCATGGCGCGCTCAGCGGCAGGGTGAAATAAAAGGTCGAGCCTTGATCCGGCGTGCTCTCCAGCCAGAGGCGACCGCCGTGCAGTTCGACGAAGCGTTTGGTCAGCGCCAGGCCGAGACCGGTGCCCTGTTGTTTGTTGGTATAGCTTTGGCCAACCTGGCGGAACTCCTCGAAGACGGTTTCCTGGTCCGCTGGCGCGATGCCGACGCCGGTGTCGGCCACCGCCACTTCGATGCTCTCCGCGCTGCGCCGGGCCGTGACCCGCACCGAACCGCCGTCGGCGGTAAATTTCACTGCGTTCGACAGCAGGTTCAGCAGGATCTGCTTGAACTTGCGCTCGTCGCCATGGATCTCGCCGAGCTCGGGCGCGACTTCCAACGCCAGGGCGATGCCGTGCCGCTGGGCGCGTTCGCGCACCAGGGTAATGGCGTTCTCCAAGGCAGCGCCGACATCGAAATCCGTGCAGTGCAATTCCATGTGTCCGGCCTCGATCTTGGACAGGTCGAGGATGTCGTTGATCAGCGAGAGCAGGTGATGCCCGGAGCTGTGGATGTCCTTCAGGTAATCCGCCTGCTTGTCGTTGAGTTCGCCGAACATCCGTTCCAGCAGTGCTTCCGAGAAGCCGATGATGGCGTTGAGCGGGGTGCGCAGCTCATGCGACATGTTGGCGAGGAAGTCCGACTTGTGGCGGCTCACTGTCTCGATCTGGCGGTACAGGCGTCCGAGCTCCTCGCTCATCCGGTTCAGGTTTTCCGCAAGTGTTCCGAGTTCGTCCCGGTTGGGGATGTCCACGCGCTGCGAGAAGTCGCCCGAGGCGATCTGCTTGAGCCGCCCGTCGATTTGCTCCACCGGCCCGATCAGCGACCCGGACAGGGAATAGCCGAGGACGATGGCGAGCGCGATGCCGATCGCCGCGATGACGATGAAGGTGCGACGCGACGATTCGAATTCGCGGTGGTTGCCGTCCACGGTTTCGAGGATATTGACCTCGGCGCGATTTACCAACTCGTTCATCAGCCGCTCGATGCGCTCCGCCAGCGGATTCGCTTGCGAGAGCTGGAGTTCGCGCCCGCTGGCGATGCTGCCGGCCCGGCTCAGTTCGACGACCCGGGTAACGATGTTGACGAAGCTGTCGTAATCGGCCTGGACCCGGCGCAGCAGTTCGACTTCGTCCTGGGCCACCAGATGCAGCCGGTCAACGTCGTAGCCGAACTGGTTGAGCTGGCGCAGGGTCAGGTCCAGGGTCTGGTCGTCGGGCACCAGCAGCGCCGAGGCGATGCCGCTGAGCTGGGCCGTCGTGTCATGCTGCAACTGGCGGTAGAGCACGATCTTGCGGTGCGCCTCGACCAGTTCGTCGGTGCGGCGATTGGCCAGGTGCAGGCTCTGCAGGCCGGCCACGCCAATCGCGATCAGGAGGACGACGATGGCGAGGAAGGACGCCAGCAGCTTGGCCTGGACGCTGGCCGGAATTTGGGCGATCAGGCGCGGGAATCCGTCTTTCATCGGCGTTCCGCGAGCAGGGCGCGGATGTCGCGCAGCATTTCGTCGGGGCTGAACTGGGTGCCCAGGTACTGCACCCGCAAGCTGCCGCCGGTGTCGACCAGGGAGGTCAGAAAGGTATGCTCGACCTCGCCCGCCGTGACCCGCACGGCCACACCGTAATGTGCCGCAAGTTCTCGCACCGCCGCTTCGCCGCCGGTGAGGAAGGACCAGCCCGGCCCCCCGGCGCCGAGCCGCCCGGCGTATTCGCGGAGCACGGCCGGGGTGTCGTGGGCCGGGTCCACGGTGATCGCGACGAAATGAGCACGCGAACCGGCGGCGCTGCCGAGGCGCTGTTGCAGTCGCACCAGCTTGGCGGTCAGGGCCGGGCAGGCGTCGGTGCATGACGTGTAGATAAACGTGAGCACCACGACTTCGCCGCGCAACTGGCGCAGTGACAGGGCTCGCCCATCCTGGTCGGTCAGCGCGAAATCCGCGGCCGGACCGATCCGGGGCAGGCTGCCGGCCGACGCATTGCCCCAAGCCAGCGCGGCTGCCGTCAGTATTCCCAGCAGGATGCGGTGGCTGGCGCCGGAACCCATGTCAGGCCTTCAGTTCCTTCCGCAGCTCGTTGATGAAGCGCCAGTTGGTGTGCTCGGCAACGACCTTTTTCAGACTGGTCTTGATGATGCCCAGTTCGTGCAGGCGCAGTCCCCAGAAGCGCACGGTGTCCTCGGGGTCGTACTCGCGCCACTTGCGGTAGCCGATCTCGCGCACCGATTGCAGGGTGTAGTCGTAGTTGCTCGCGACGCCGCGGTCCACCAGCATCCGGGCGATCTTCACCGGCTGGCTGACGCACAAATCGGCCGCCTTGAGGAAGGCGCGCAGCGCGCGCTTGGTCGCCACCGGATTCTTGCGCACGAAGTCCTGGTGCGCCCCGGCCAGGCAGCAGAAGTACTGGGACCAGGGCCGATCGGTGAGGGTGTTCAGCAACACCCGGCCGATCTTCTTCGAGCGCAGTTCCTGCGGTTCAGGTGCAAACCCCATCAGCGCGTCGATCTTGCCCTCGGCGAACAGGCGCATCGATTCCTGGGGTTCATGGTTGATCCACTTGATGTCCTTGTGGGGGTCGAGGCCGACCGAGGCCACCATCGCCGCGACGAAGGCCTGGCGGCTGCTCTTCTCCGGGGCGGCGACGCTACGGCCCTTCAGATCGCGCAGCGAGCGGATCGGTTCGTGGCCGAACAGCTCCCAGCAGCCGGTGTGGATGCCGGCCAGCAGCATGATCGGCATGCCGCTGTCGAGGCCCATCAGGAACGCCGCGGTGTCGTTCATGGTCATGTCGATCTTGCCGGCGGCCAGCGCTTCGTTGGGGCCTTCGGCGAGGGGCGTCTTGATGAACTGGATGTCGGTGAAGCCTTCGGCCTTGAGCAGATCGACCGCGGCGAATTCGGGCGCGAAGCAGGTGATCGCGGAATCGTGGATGCGGATCCGGGTGGTCTCGGGTGGCGGCTCGGTGGCGGCCCAGCCGCTCCTGATGCCGAACATGGCGGCGGTTCCGGCCAGGGCGACGCCACCCAGAAACTCGCGACGACCCGGCATGGGCTCTTGTTCCATCTTCTTCTCCTCGCAGTAACGTTGGCCGATGCCCGGCGGCAGCGGAGTTTTGCGTGATCCTTACGTACGTTAGCCGAATCCCGGAGGAATTTCCAGTTGTCCTGAAACAATGCCCTGAAACTGCAGGGCATATTCGCGCGCAGGTACCTGGCGCTCTCCCGTGCTCACAGATCCGGGGTGAAGATCAGGGCTGCCCGGGAAATGCTTACGCATCCAAGCACCAGCGTCCGTATGGAAGTTATGCCATTATGGAAGCTATGCTTTCCGCTCCGCGCTGCTCATGAGCTTCTCGCAATGGCTTGCCGGTCTCGGACTCGCCCACTACGAGGCGGAACTGCTGCGCAACGACATCGACCTCGAGGTGGCGCCGCTGCTGACCGAGGCCGACCTGGAAAAACTGGGCCTGTCCCTGGGGCACCGCAAGAAATTCCTGCGTGCCGCCGCGCAGCTCGGAGCAAGCGGCCAGACCGACGCGGGTGGCCAGGCCGTCGCGGCCTCGCCCGCGCCCGACGCTGAACGACGCCAGCTGACGGTGATGTTCTGCGACCTGGCCGATTCGACGCGGCTCTCGGTCAGCCTCGACCCCGAGGAGTTGCGGCGCCTGATCCAGCGCTACCAGGCGCTTTGCGCGGCTCCCATCGAGCGTTACGGCGGCTTTATCGCCAAGTACATGGGCGACGGCGTGCTGGTCTATTTCGGTTATCCGGGCGCCCACGAGGACGATGCCGAGCGGGCCGTCCGCGCCGCCCGCGATATTGTCGCCGCCATCGCGACGCTCGCCGATTCGGCGCCCCTGCGTGTGCGCATCGGCATCGCCACCGGCCTGGCGGTAGTCGGCGATCTGATCGGCAGCGGCGCCGCGCAGGAACAATCGGTGGTCGGCGAGACCCCCAATCTGGCTGCACGCCTGCAAGGCCTGGCGGCGCCCAACGGCATTGTCATCAGCGCCCTGACGCGGCAGTTGGCGGGCGGCATGTTCATTTACGAGGATATGGGCGAGCGTGAACTGAAGGGTTTTCCCCAGCCGGTGCGCGCCTGGCAGGTCAGCGGGGAATGCCAGCCGGCGAGCCGCTTCGCCGCTCGCGGCGGGGTGCACGATGTGCCGCTGGTCGGGCGCGAGGAGGAACTGGGTCTGCTGTTGCGGCGCTGGGGCGCGGCCCAGGCCGGCGAAGGCCAGGCGGTGCTGCTCTGCGGCGAGCCGGGGATCGGCAAGTCGCGGCTTGCCGCTGCCCTGGCAGGGGCGGGGAGTGGAGCGCTGTGCTGCAATTGCCAATGCTCGCCGCATCTCACCCATACCGCTTTCCATCCCTTCATCGAGGCGCTCGAACGCCAGGCCGGAATCACCCGCGAAATGCCGCCGGCGGAAGCGCTGGCGGCGCTGCGGCAGCACCTTGCGGCGAGTGGCCTCGGTGCTGCCGCCGATTTGCCGCTCTTTGCGGCGTTGCTGTCGCTTCCCGCCGACACCGGCGCCGCCATGAGCCCGCAGCGTCAGCGCGAGCAGACCATCGCCGCCCTGGTCCGTCTGCTTCTGGCGCAAGCCCGCCAGCGCCCCTTGCTGCTGTTGTTCGAGGACGTGCATTGGGCGGATCCCACCAGCCTCGATGTCCTCGACGGCATCATCGATGCCGCCTCCGAGGCACCCCTTCTGGCGGTCATCACTTATCGTCCCGAATTCCAGGCGCCATGGTCGAATCGCGCCCACGTCACCACCCTCACCGTGAATCGCCTGTCGCGTGCCGAGAGCCTGTCGCTGGTGAACGGACTGGCGGGACCGCGGGCGTTGCCGGAGGAGATGCTGCTGCAGATTGCCGCCCGGACCGATGGCATTCCCCTCTTCATCGAGGAACTGACCCAGATGCTGGTCGAGAGCGCCACGGCCACTTCGGGATCGCCCGCATTGCCGGTATCGGCGATACCGGTGACCCTGCGCGATTCGCTGATGGCGCGCCTCGACCGGCTTGGCCGGAGCCGCGAACTGGCCCAGATCGGCGCCGTCATCGGACGCAGCTTCGAGCGCGATCTCATTGCCCGGGTGAGTGGCTGGGAAAGCGACGAACTGCAGATGGCGCTCGATCGGTTACAGGAAGTCGGCATGGTTCAGGTCAGCGTCAGCGGCGAAGCCGGCGTCTACCGTTTCAAGCATGCCCTGGTGCAGGACACCGCCTACGAGTCGCTGCTGATTTCACGCCGGCAGGAACTCCATCGGCATATCGCCGAAACCATCGAAGCCCACTTTGCCCAGACGCCCCACGCCGAGCCGGAAATCCTCGCCCATCATTTCACCCAGGGCAGACAGACGGAGCGCGCCATCCACTATCTGCGCCAGGCCGGCGAAAAGGCGAAGGCGCGCTCGGCCATGCGCGAAGCCCGGCACCACTTCCGGCGTGGTCTCGAACTGGTCGCGGCGGCCGGTAGTGCCGGCGCCACCCCCCGCCTCGAACTCGATTTGCTGATCGGACTCGGCCCGGCCCAGCAAGCGGTCGAAGGGCTCGGTTCGACCGGCGTCGAAACCACTTACCTGCGTGCCCGCGAGCTGGCCGCCGCCGGCACCGACCGGCGCGCCCTATTCACCGTGCTCTGGGGCCTGTGGCTGCTCTACAACCAGCGCGGCGCGCTGCGCACGTCTTATCCTTTAGCCCGCGAACTGCTCGACCTGAGCCGGGAACTGGACGATCCCGGGCTGGTGATGCAGGCTTATCACGCCTTGTGGCCGGTTGCCTTCTTCCATGGCGACTTCGCCGCGGCCCTCGATTTCGTCGCTCTTGGCGAGGCGCTGTACGACGCCGAAAAGCACCGTTCGCACCGCCTTCTCTTCGGCGGCCACGATCCGCTGCCCTGCGGCTTTACCTTCCGCGCGCTGGCGCTCTGGCTGCAGGGCAGCGAGGCGCAGGCGGTGGCCAGCCGCGCCAGCGGCATCGAAATGGCCGAGGGCATGGGCCACCCCTTCAGCCTCGGCCTGACCAGTGCGATGTCGAACTGGATCTGGATTTTTCGCCGCGATCCGGCGGCACTGCGGCCGGATGCCGAACGGCTGGTGGCGCGCGCGCGCGCGCAGGGATTCCGCCAGTGGCAAGCCTATGGCGAGATACAGCAGGGCTGGGCAATGGCCATGCAGGGGGAATGCCAAGCGGGCCTCGCGCTGATCGATGCCGGCATCGCCGCCAATCGCCGGATCGGCGGCCACGTCGCCGAACCCTTCCATCTCGGCCTGCGGGCCGAAGCGCAGTTGCTCGGCGGCGACCCCGCCGCCGCGCTGGAGTCTCTTGCGGCAGCGCTGGCGCAGGTAGAAACCAACGACGAGCACTGGTGGGAGCCGGAACTGCTGCGCCTGGCCGGGGATTGCCGGCTCGCCCTGGGCCGGCTTGCGGAGGCCGACAAAGCGTACGCAGAGGCGTCGGCGGCGGCTCGCCGGCTCGGTGCCTGGGCCCTCGTGTTGCGCGCCGCCACCAGCCATGCCCGACGGCTGGCGGCGGCAGGCGAAGCGGTTGCCGCCCGGACCGTGCTCGACCAAGCACTGGTTGCGCTCGGCGGTGAAATCGACGCTGGCGAGGCTGCAGCGGCGCGCCGCGTCCGGGCCGAACTTTAATGTGAAAGTCGTGTCGTCGACTCGCGACGCTTCCCTCTGCCCTGTCGGGAGAGAGGCCGGGGGTGAGGGGCGGCCCTGATAACGAAGTCACAAATCAAAAGTCGGCGCTGGCGACACGGCGATCCCGGCACGGGCACCGTGTGCAGGGAAGCGTTTGCCGTGCGCGGCGGCGGTTCCTAGAACGGTTTCAGCACGACCAGGATGCAGATGGCGACAAGCGCCAGCACCGGCACCTCGTTGAAGAAGCGGAACCAGACGTGGCTCTTGGTCGAACTGCCGGCGGCGAATCCGGCGAGCAGCCTGCCGCACCAGAGGTGATAGGCGACGAGGCCGATGACCAGCGCCGTCTTGGCATGCAGCCAGCCGCCGCTAAAGCCATAGCCGAACCAGAGCCAGAGGCCGAGTCCGATTGCCAGCACGCCCAGCGGCGTGATGAAACGAAACAGCTTCTTCGCCATCAGCAGCAGGCGCTCGCGCTCGG
>CAZYTN010000054.1:0-11184 GCA_964650115.1 uncultured Sulfuritalea sp. | reverse complement strand
CGAGCAGGTCGTGGCCGGCCAGCAGCACGGGGATGCAGGCGGCCTGGATCGGCGAGGGGGTTTCGTAGCCGACGTCGGCAAGCGCCTTGAGCAATGGCTGGGCAAGCCCGAGGGTGTCGAACCCGGCGGCATTAAGGTCTGGGGAGGTGGTCATGGCGTACCCGCGCGGAGCAGGGAATTTCAAGATAAAGGCAGGCCGGAAATGCTGGATCGGCCGCAGAACCGCGCATTATCCCAGAGTTCGGGCCAAATAGCCCGTGATTATTCTCCTGCCGCGTGGCGTTCGATCACTTGGTCGATGAATTTGCGCAGGAAGCCTTCGGTCTGCGCACTGTGGAAGCGGTCGATTTCGACGCCGCGGCTGTAGGCAATCACGGTCGGGAAGCCGCGCAGCTTGTGCCGTCCGGCAATGCGCATGTTTTCGTCGGCATCCACATTGGCCAGCAGAAAGGCGCCGCCGTAGCCGCGCGCCAGGCGGTCGAGCAGCGGTCCCAGGATGCGGCAGGGCGCGCACCAGTCGGCGCCGATATCGACCAGCACCGGGGTTTGCTGCGAACGGGCGACCACGGCGGCGTCGAAATCCTCCTCGGTGACGTCGAAGATCGTTGCTGCCGCGTCCTGCTTCAAATGCATCGCGAGCATTCCCTGCGTCAAACCCGCAGCAGGGCGATTTTCAACGGTGGCTGGCCGTCGGAACTGGGGAAATCGGCCTCCGGCATGACCCATTCCATTTCGCGGAGCGGCCGGCCGGCCTTGGCCGCACTGCGCTGCAACTGGTCGAGCCAGGCATCGCGACGTACAGAGGCCACGTTATTGGTGCAGATCAGCGTGCCGCCAACGCTGGTGCACAGCAGGGCCGGCTTGAACACCGAAGCGTAGTCGTTGATCAGATCCACCACGCCGAAGGCGCTCTTGGCATGGCGCGGCGGATCGAGGAAGACCAGGTCGAAGGTCTGCGCTTCCAGCTTGGGAAACGGCGGCATGAGCTTGCCGCGTACGCGCTCGGGCTGGCCGATGCCTGAATACTGGCGCATTGCGGCGAAGGCGTCGCACTTGACGAAGCGCGGGCGCACCGGGAGTTCGTTCAGGCGTGCATTTTCCTTGCCGATCATGATGCTCGAATCGGCGAAATCGACATTGACCACGAAACGCGCGCCCGCCTTTGCCGCCGCGATGCCGACGCCGCCGGTGTAGGCGAACAGGTTGAGCAGCGATTTGCCTGGCGCCTCAAGCATCACGCGCCGCCGCGCCGCGCGCAGGTCGAGGAACAGCCATGGGTCCTGCCCGGCGTGGCGCCCGGCAATGCGATAGGCGATGCCCATCTCATGCATTTCGCGCGCCATCATCGCCGCCTCGAGCTGGTCCGGCGGCAGCGGGTTGCCGATGCGCGAATTGGCATTGCTGCGGTCGTTGAAGACCTGCGTCAGGCCGGGCAGCCGGGCGGCGTAGAAAGCCTCGATCGCAGCCAGGGCTTCCGGCGTCAGCGGGCTGTGGAAACACTGCACCAGCAGCAGTTCGCCATAGCGGTCGACGGTCAGGCCCGGATGGCCCTCGACGCTGCCATGGAACAGGCGGTAGGCGTCCGTCTGCTCTGCGTGCAGGCGTGGCAGGAGGTCGGCACGCGCATCGAGGGCGGCGGCAAGCAGGGGGAGGAGGGCATCGGACATGGGGGATTCTCGGCAGGGGTTCCGCGCGCGCCGGTAGCGGCAAGCGCGGAAAAGGGCGACATCTTACGCGCAAGCCCGGCTTGCGTCGCCCTTGTCACTTAGCGAAGGCTCCAGACAGGACGAAAGCCGTAGGTAGAAGTTCTGTTGTCGGGTGGAAGCGATAAACGATGGGCCGAACGAGTGTGCTGCGGCCAACTGAGCCACGAACCTCCCCGCAGCACACGGCTCTTGCATTCATCTTTTTCTGCTGCGCTGCCTTGCGCAGCGGGGATTCTTGCGCTGGCGTCCTGTCCCTTGACCTTCGCGGCACTGTCTTTGCCCTTGATCTTCGCGCTGCCGCCCATTTCCTTGCTCTTCGCGCCACTGTCCGCTTCCTGGATCTTTACGCTGCCGCCTTCGCTGGTGATCCAGGCGCTGCCGTCAACCGGCCCGCCGTTGTGGCGGGAGTGATAACAGTCCTCCACCCATTCCGCTACGTTGCCGCTCATGTCATGCAGGCCGAAGGCATTGGCCTGTTTCTGCCCCACGGGGTGGGTTTTCCCCTCGCTGTTGCCGCTGCCAAGCAGTGCGCCGTGCCAGGCGACGCTGTCGACGGCGTCGCTGCCGCAGTATTCCTGGCGTCCGCCGGCTCGGCAGGCGTATTCCCATTCCGCTTCGCTAGGCAGGCGATAGATCTTCCCTGTCATGCGACTCAGCTTTTCAACATACATCTTTGCATCGTTCCAGCTGATTCCTTCCACCGGACAGTCGTCGCAGCGGGCAAGCTTGCTCGGGCTGGTCCCCATGACGGCGCGCCACTGGCCTTGCGTCACTTCGGTCTTCGCCATGGCGAAAGGACGTTCGATACTCACCGCATGGGCTGGTTTCTCGTCGTTTTCGCCCATCTGGAAGCTGCCCGCCGGGATCGCGACCATTTCCGGACAAGCAGGGCAGTCGCTGACTACCTTGCCCGGACTCATGTCGGCTTCTTCTTTCCTGAGCCGGACTCGCCGGGAATTGGCGGTCGAGGCATGGCGACCTTGCGGGTAACTTGCCAGATAGGCGTCGAGTTGCGCAATGCCGCCTTTTTCGGCAGCCTGCCAGAGCCGGCTTTCTTCCGCCAGCGCAGCGCTGGCCCCGAGCCTGTCGCGCTGGGCCTGGGCCAGCGCGGCATAGCGGCCCTGGGGATAACTGCCGAGATAGGCGGCGTAGCCGTCCGCGGTCCGGGCGCTTTCGGCCGCCTGCCATGCGCCCTGTTCCACCGACTCCGCCTGCCACCTGGCATTCTCCCTGGCTATTTTCAGCCGGCTCGTGGCATGCAATGCGTATTTGCCCTTCGGGTAATGCTTGAGGAATACCTCGTAGCCGCCCGAGTTGTCGCTTTGAAATACGACTTTCCACAGCGCAGTTTCGGGGTCGTTGCCGGCGGCAGGCCCGGGAGCAGCGCCTGGCACTCGGATTGCCGGAGATTTGTCCGCCTTCCGCAAGCCAGCGAGCCTGCTCAGTGCCTGCGGAACATTGCGCCCATCGGGGTACTGTTTGATGTACTCCTCGAAAACCTTGGCTCGGTCGCAGTCTTTTATGGCGCTCCAAAGTTCATCCTCGATCTGCGCCGACAGTTCTGCGGCGGCGGCTTTCTCCATTGCCGCCGGTGACGCTTGTTGCTCCGGGACTGTCTGGGCACAAGCAACGGAAAAACCGCAGGTCGCGAGCGCAATCGCAATCGTTTGCAGCAGGCTCATGGCCGAGGGAAAAGGAGAATGCAATGGCATAGCCGCCCGATGTTATGCCAGCAAAGTCCTCCGGACAAGAACAGCCAGTGCAGAACAGCCAATGCTCCCTTGCCCAAGCGTCTTTGCGCGTTATCGTTGCCGTAGCGCCAGCGCCGACTATTGAATTCTTTGTCGCTTGTCGCGAATCCCTTCCCAACCCAGCGCATTGACCATGCCGGCAAAGCTCTCCTCCAGCGGCGCCGCAATCGACAGCGCGCGCCCATCCCGCGGATGCCGCAGTTGGATCTCCGTGCATGCCAGCAGCAGGCGCTCGCAGCCGAAGCGCCGCTGGAAGAAGCGGTTGTGGATACCCTTGCCCCAGGTTGCGTCGCCGATGATGGGGTGGGCGATGTGCTTCATGTGGCGGCGCAACTGGTGCTGGCGGCCGGTCCTGGGCTGCAGCTCCAGCAGCGCATAGCGCGAGGTCGGATAGCGGTCGACGGCGTCGGGCAGTTCGACAGTGGCGAGGCGGCGGTATTCGGTGACGGCGGCCAGCGCCGCGGATTTGCCGCCCGGGCCGGGCTTGCGGCCGTGGTCGTCGAACTGGCGCGACAGCGCATGGTCGATGACGCCGGCTTCGGACGGCCAGCCGCGCACGATGGCGAGGTAACGCTTGTTCACCTCGTCGCGCTGGAACTGGCCGCCGACCTCGCGCGCACTCCCGGCATCGAGGGCGAACAGCAGCACGCCAGAGGTGCCCTTGTCGAGCCGGTGCAGCGGATGCACGCGCTGCCCGATCTGGTCGCGCAGCAATTGCACGGCGAAGCGCGTTTCGTGGCGGTCGATGTTGCTGCGATGGACCAGCAGGCCGGCGGGTTTGTTGATGGCGACGAGGCTGTCGTCGCGGTAGAGGATGTCGAGCATCTTGCGCGGGCCGCGGATGAAGTGGAAAAAGCCGGACGAACCATACTCCTGCCAATGCCAGGGGCGAATCGATCTGCGGGGGATTGTTCGATCCGGTGTTTCGTGGCGATGGATCACGCAGGGTACCGCAACAAGCCGTGGTTTTGACCGTTGCCGCGCCGCGTAGTAGGCTTGGAGCAAGGCGGGGGACGGGCCGCATTGTAGTTTGCGTCCGGATGCCGGCATTGAACAAGAGTGGCAGCCATTGAGGCAGCATCGAAAAGCTGCGGGTTTGGCATCGAGGAGATGAAAAATGCATATTATCGCGTGGAGCAGTGATTTCGCGCTGGGCATCGACGAGATCGATGAGCAGCACAAGGCCTTGGTGGGCATGATCAATGCCCTCGATGCAAGCACTCACGAAGATTCCGGCGCGGCAACCGTGCGCCGGCTGCTGGGTGAACTCAATGACTACGTGCGGGATCACTTCGCTTTCGAGGAACGCCTGATGGGCGGTGGCAGATGTTCGCAGGAACTGGTTACCCGGCATATGGGCGAGCATGCCTACTTTCGCAGCGTTCTGAAGGATTTGACGACGGATTTCGAGCAGGGGCGGCGCAACGTCACGGTGCCCCTGATCGAATACCTTGTGCATTGGCTGCTGCATCACATCGTGGTCGTGGATCGGGCCATGGCGCATCAGCTCAACGCCGCGGAACCCGATCTCGACAAGCACGTCGCTGCCGCGCTGTTGCAGGACGTGACGGAAGACCTGACCGATTCGGAGCGTCACCTGCTGACTGAACTGCGCCGCGCCAATGACGAACTCGAGCGGCAGGTGCTGGAGCGCACACGGGCCTTGACCGAGCAGAACCGCAAGCTGGAAGCCGATCTGCGCGAAATGTCCGCGCTCGTCGAGCGACAGTCGCCGGGGCAGGGGTCGCAGCGGGCGGCGGAATAGCCGCGCGCTTGATTCTTTTGCCGCCATCTCGCATAATCCGGCCTTCGCCAAGCGGGGATTTCCTTCCGGATGGCGCGCAGTTTCGGTGGTGGCCGTAGCTCAGTTGGTAGAGTCCCGGATTGTGATTCCGGTTGTCGTGGGTTCGAGCCCCATCGGTCACCCCACAAAAATTCAAGGGCTGTAGGGCTTTCTCCCCTGCAGCCCTTTTTATTTTTCCGAATTTCGCATGGAAAACACGCCACGATTGCGGGCCGTCATTCGCGTCTATCCCGCGTCATTACCGGGTTTGCGCTTCATGCCTTGACCAGGCTTACCCCGGCCTTTTCCGCAGCCCCCTTCAATGCTCCATCCTTGGCGGCAATCGGCAGTTTCAGGCGCAAGGCCAGTTCCAGATAGGCGGCATCGTAGGCAGTCAGGTCGTAGGTCAGGGCGAGCGACAAAACGCGCTCAGGCGGCACGATGGCGCGGTCTACGGTGATCGGCAGGCCCAACACGAAAGAAACGGCAAGGCGAGCCCCGTCATCGGTCAAGGTGCTTCGTTTTACTGCCGTTCTGCCCACGTTGACCAGCTCCAGTTCCCACAAGGGCGGAACGATGGCGGTATCGTGCCGCAACTTGTCCAGCACGGCATCGGTGTAGGGCGTTGCCTGTTTCGCGAGATACCAGCCGGAAACGACAGAATTGTCGACAACGAAGGGCATCAGTCCCTGCCGTCTTCGATGGCTTCGCGCAGGTCAAAGCCGGCGCGCTGTCCTTTCCTGAATCGCTTCAGCCGTGCGATCAACAGGTCGACTTCGCTGATGACCTTGCCGGCTTTCGGCGCAGCGGCCTGCTTTGCGACCTTTGGCGCTGCTTTCGATTTTTTCATGACCACGGCCATGATTTCCCCCGTCCCAGTAGATACAGGCGAGATGATAGCCCCGGACGGCAGCGGCGGCAAACGATGAAAAGCTGGCAGGGGAGGGCGCAACTGGTCGGGTTTCAGAAACAGGGCTAAACCCAACCCTGCATTGTTGGCCGTCGCCGCTACGCTAAGGCTGATTCGTACTACAATCAGTACTGTTATGCTGATAACAGGTACTGATATGAATACCCTCACTGTGTCCGAACTGAAGCGCAGGGGCATGGCAGCCATCGAGGATGGCCTGCGCAGCGGCCCGGTGCATATCGTCAAACGCAACAAGCCTGCGGCAGTGGTGCTGACCGAGGCTGACTACCAGCGCCTCGCGCATGGCCGGGTATCCACCCCCAGCGGCGTGACCGCCGTGCAGTGGCTGCTGAACCAGCGCAGCGCCGGAAAGCGCAGCAAGGCGCAGATCGACGCCGCCCTCAAGGCAGAGCGCGACTGGTGATAGCCTTCTTCGACGCCAGTGCCCTGACTTACCTGATCGAAGGTGCTGAACCGTTTGCCGCCAAGGTGCGCAAACAACTGGCCGCGGCTGCAAGAAAGCATCCTGATCTGGGTGCCGCCGTGAGCCGTCTGTCGTGGCTGGAATGCCGGGTGGGGCCAATGAAGGGGAACGACAGCGCAACACTGGCGGCGTTCGACACCTTCTTTGCCCGGCCTGATCTTGTCTGGGTCGAACTGAGCAAGGATGTCGTCGAACTGGCGGCAGCGATCCGTGTCCAGATCGGCCTGAAGACGCCTGACGCGCTTCAGGCGGCGTCGTGCCTGCAACTGGGCGGTGAACACCTGTTATTGACCGGGGATAGCGCGTTCAGGCGGGTGGCCGGGCTGAATGTGAAGGTACTGGCATGAAGAGCCCAGCACTCTCCGTAAAACAGCCCGGATTCCGTGACGCATGCGTCGCCTGCGGCAATGCCGCCGCGGCAGCGCGGCGGGCTGGATAAGCGGCAGTTCTGGACTATCCAGGGTCTGGCGGGCAAGGCGTGCGCTTCGCCGCCGTCCCGCCAGCGCCGACTTTCTGGATCGGCCACATATTCGGCTACACGATGTCTATATCCGACGCTTGCAGATTGGGCGCATTGCCTAATATGGCGATCAGTTCGCCGGCCCCGGCCCCGTTGGCATCCGCATCGTAGTAGAGGGCGCCGGTGGTCCAGTTGTAGATGATCACCGTGCCCTCCGTCGCCGACGAGGTCAGGTTCGCCCCCGCCGCAAACTCCGCGTTCGAAAGCGGGTCTCCCGAGATGGTCGTCAGGCTCTCGAACAGCAGGTGATCGAGCTCGATGGTGTCGCCGCTGGTGAAGTCGGTGATGGTGTCGACGTTGCCCGGAGTCAGCGGCGCATTGAACACGAAAGTGTCGTTCCCGCCGTTGCCGGTCAGGGTGTCCGCGCCGGCGCCGCCGGTGATGTTGTCGTTGGCGGCGCCACCGATGATGATGCTGCCCGTTGCAGCGGCTGTGGCCGTCAGTCTGCCGGTGGTAAAACTGCTGGCGTCGATGTTTTCGAAGCCTGTCTGGTTGCCGGCGACCCCGGTCACCTGGTCCACCACCTGGCTGAGATCGACTGTGGTGTTGCTGGTGGTTGTCGTCACCAGCTTGAGCGTATCGGTGCCGGTGCCCGCATCGATGACATCGGCCGCCGCCCTGTCCCAGAGGATCAGGTCGTCGCCGGCGCCGCCGTTGATGGTGTCAATGCCCGTGCCGCCGTCTATCGTGTCGTTGCCGTTGCCGCCATCGACGGAATCCGTGCCGACACCGCCGGCAAGGCTGTCGTTGCCGTCGCCGCCGGTGATGGTGTCGGCCAAACCGGAACCGATGATGACACTGCCCGTCGTCGTCGCCGTCGCGACTACGCCAAATCCCGTCATGGCGCTGGCATCGAGGTTCTCGAAGCCCTCCTGAACGACGGCCTCGGCGGCGCCGTTCAAGTCTGTCAGCTGGTCGTTGCCGGTGCCGGTGATACTGAGGTCCACCGTCGCGGCCGCCGTGGTTGCGGCGCCGGAAAGAAACAGCGTATCGGTACCCGCGCCACCGTCGATGGTGTCGATGTTGGCTGCCGTGACCAGCATGGTGATGGCGTCGTTGCCGCCACCGCCCGTGACGGAATCCGCGCCCGCACCGCCGATGATGGTGTCGTTGCCGTCACCGCCCGTGATGGTGTCGCTCGCAGCGCCGCCGGTGATGCTGAAACTGCCGACGCCGTTGCCGCCCGGCAACGTGGAAGTGATGAAAGACTCCGCCGAGCCGTCCCAGGTCAGCGTGCCGGTGGTCAGGCTGCTGGCGTTGACGGCCAGCACGGCACCGCCTGCGACCAGGCCATCCACGGTGGTTTCCGCCGCGTTGGCCGCGGTGTTGGTCAGGGTCAGGGTTTCGAAGTTGGAGACATTGAGCAGGTCATCCGTCGCGAGTTCGTCGTCGGCATAGGTCAGCGTATCGCTGCCGTCGCCGCCGTCGACCGTGTCCAGGTTGTCCAGCGAGCCTCCCGCCGTGACGGTGTCGTTGCCGCCGTTGCCGGCGACCCAGTTGTCGCCGCTGCCGATGGTTACGGTGTCGTTCAGGTCGCCGCCCCAGATGGTGTCGTTGCCGCTGCCGCCGGTGATGGTGTGGTTGCGCAGCGAGTTCATGAATACGGCCAGGTCGCCGGTGCTGGCTCCGCCGGCGACGGTGGAGACATCGAGGTTCTGCACGGTCAGCGAGCTGCCACCCGCCACGGTGGCGTTCAGCGTGTTGGCGCCGGTGACGAACTGGGCATCCACCAGGCCGTCGGCCGCGGAAGTGATGAAGTTGAGGGTTTCGACGCCCGCGATGCGCAACTGGCCGCTGGAGACATCCAGACCGTCCAGCGTCGCACTCAGGGTATCGGCCAGGGTAGCGTCGATGTCGGTGACGCTGTCGAGGGCGTTGAGCGAGGTGCCGAAGTTATAGGTGTCGGCCCTTGCCGTCCCCGTCGTGTTGACGATGACATCCCCGCTGCTGGCCGTCAAAACCAGGGCGGCGCCACCCACGGCATTGAGCGTGAGCTCGCCAGTGCCGCCAGCGGTCAGGTTGCCGCCGTTGAAGTTGTTGAGGGTCAGGTTGCCGGCGCCGGAAACGGCCGTGGTGGTCGCCAGCGCGGCGCTGGCGGCGTTGAGCACGCTGCCGATGCCGCCGAGGGTCGAGTTGGTGACGACCAGGTTCAGCGTGGTGATGCCGCCTGCCACGAGTTTCGTTTCGACGTTGTTGAGGTTCAGCGTTTCCGTGGCCGCGCCCTGCATGTCGAAGAACTGTGCCGAGAAGTCATGCAGATCGACGATGCCATTGTTGAGGAGCCCGCGCAGCTGGAGGCTGGAATCCCCGGTGGCGTCGATATCGGCCATGCCGCCTGCGGTCTTGGTCACGGCGGACACATCCAGCACGTTTGCCGGGGAACCGAGGCCGTCGTTGAGCACGTCCCCGGTGCTGACGACGAAGAGCTTCTCCACGCCGGCCGAGGTCAGGCCGCCGGATTTATGGTTGTCGAGCACGACCCTGAGGCTGTCGGTGTCGTCCGATGCATCGGCCAGCGTCAGGGTGGTGGTCACGGAAAGGTTGTTGAGCTGGTTGTAGTTGGCCAGGACGTAGGTGGGGCCGGTCTTGTTGATCAGCGGGTCGGTGTTGCCGCCGCCCAGGCCGGTCAGTTCGATGTCGCCGTCCACCGTGATGCCTGATGTGTCGGAAGCCGTGGTCTGCCCGCCGGTGACGCCGCCGGTGATGGTGACGGTGGGCGCGATGCCGCCGGGCACGGTGGTCGGAGTCTGGGTAAAGTTGAAATTGCTGGCCGTGCCCAGGTCGGTATTCCAGGTGAAGCCATTGGCATTGTTGCTGACATCTAGCACCACCGCTTCGATGCCGTGGGCATGCAAATCGGCGGTAACGGTACCCGCGCTGGCATCGGGCTTGGCATAGATCACATCCGCCTTGCTGGTGTCGCCCAAGGCGCTATCGTCTTTGCCGCCGTGGACCGTATCGAAGTCAAGATCCTTGGGCGCGAGATAGAAGGTGTCGTTGCCGTCGCCGCCCAGCAGTTTGTTGTTGAAGGTGCCATAGCCGGAGCGGCCGGTGATGGCGTTGTTCAGCGAATTGGCAAACATCCTGCCGTTGTTGTCGACACCGGTCAGCGCCGAGCTCAAACCGCTCACGTCGAGGTTTTCCACGTCAAGGCCCAGCGTGTATTCGGTGATGCTGTTGCCGACCAGCTTGACCGTATCGCTGCCGGCGCCGCCGACAACCGTGTCCTCGCCGCCCGCCACGGTCGTGGTTCCCGCGCCGTCGCCCTTGTCGACGTAGAAAATGTCGTTGCCGTTGCCGCCGGACATGGAATCGGCGCCGCCGGACCCGGTTATCCACGGGCCCATGTAGCTGTCCTGGTACAGGCCGTCGCCGTCGAGCACATCGTCGCCGTCGCCGCCGAGCAGCGTGTCGTTGCCGTCCCCGCCGGTGATGATGTCGCTGCCGGCGCCGCCGTCGATGTTGTTGTTGCCCTTGCCGCCCCAGATGATGTTGTCGGCGGCATTGCCGATGACGTTGACGGTATTCGCCGTGCCATTGGTGGCGGTATTGTCGAGGATATGGAAACGCTCGACATTGAGCGCGTTGGTCAGCATGCTGAAGCTGCTGGCATCTGCCAGCGTGGCGTAGATTTCGTCGGCATTGCCGGCCGCCGCCGAGACGATGGCTCCGACCACGGTGCTCGGCGCAAAAGCCAGTTCGGTGATCTTGTCGCCGATGTTGTCAACGAAATAGGTGTCGTTGCCGTCGCCGCCGATCATGCTGTCGGCGCCGCCGCTGATGCTGGAGGCCAGTACGCCGCTGGCGTCGCGGCCGGCACCGCCGTCGATCATGTTGCCGAGTTCGTTGCCGGTCAGGATGTTGGCCAGCTCGTTGCCCATGAGGGTGGTGCCGGCGCCGCCGCTCACGGTGGACACCAGGGTCAGGTTTTCCACCAGGCCCTTCTGCCCTCCTGGGACGGTAAGGGCGATGGAGCCGCCGCTCACGGTGGAATTCAGGTCGAAGCTGACCTTGCTGACGACGGTGTCCT
>CAZYTN010000053.1:0-11200 GCA_964650115.1 uncultured Sulfuritalea sp. | reverse complement strand
CGGCATCGTCTGCGGCGACCAGGACGTGTTCGTCAATGCCGTCGGCGGGGTCAAGATCGCCGAGCCGGCGGCCGACCTCGCGGTGCTGCTCGCGATCGTCTCCTCGCTGCGCAACAAGCCCTTGCCGGGCAAGCTGGTGGTCTTCGGCGAGGTGGGCCTCGCTGGCGAAATCCGCCCTGCGCCGCGCGGCCAGGAGCGCCTCAAGGAAGCGGCGAAGCTCGGCTTCAGCCACGCCATCGTGCCCAAGGCCAATGCCCCGCGCGCCGCGATCAAGGGCATCGAGGTCATCGCGCTCGATCGCATCGAACAGGCCATCGAGCAGATGCGCGCATGGTGATTGTTCTGTCGTCACTGCGTCTTGCATTGCGCATGCTTGCGCGCGACTGGCGCGCCGGCGAACTGACGGTGCTCGGCATCGCTCTGATGCTGGCCGTGGCGGCGCTGACCAGCGTCGGCTTCCTCACCGATCGCGTCGAGCAGGCGCTGCGCCTGCAGTCGCACCAGTTGCTCGGCGGCGACCTGCTGCTGACGGCCGATCATCCCCTGCCCGAGCGCTTCCGCCAGGAGGCGGCGGCGCGCGGCCTGCGCGTGGCCGAGAGCGCCACCTTCCCGAGCATGGTCAGCCTTGGCGATGCGGCGTTGCTGGCCGAGATCAAGGCGGTGTCGGTTGGCTATCCACTGCGCGGCAGCTTGCGCACCGCAGCCGTGCTGAATGCCGCCGATGCCGACACGGCGCGGGTGCCGCACAGCGGCGAAGCCTGGCCCGACGAGCGCCTGGCGACCACCTTGGGCCTTGCTCCCGGCACAGCGCTGGCGCTGGGAAAAATTTCCGTGCAGAGCGGTCCGGTGCTGACCCTGGAACCCGATCGCGGCATGAACGTGTTTGCCCTGGCGCCGCGGCTGATGATCAACCTCGCCGACCTGCCGGCGACCGGGCTGATCCAGGCTGGCAGTCGGGTTCGCTACCGCTTGCACCTGGCGGGCGAAGCGCCGGCGGTGGCGGCTTACGAAGCCTGGGCCGCAGACCAGCTCGGGCGCGGCGAAAAAATCGAAAGCCTGGACAACGCGCGGCCCGAGGTTCGCAACGTAACCGAAAGGGCGCAGCGCTTCCTGCGTCTTGCCGCGCTGCTGGCAGTGATTCTCGCCGCGGTGGCGGTGGCCCTGGCCGCCGAGCGCTACATGCGGCGGCATCTCGACGGCTGCGCGGTGATGCGCTGCATGGGCGCGTCGGCAGCGCAGTTGCTGCTGATCCACGGCGGCGAATTCCTGATCTTTGGCCTCGCCGCGACGCTGGCCGGCTGCGGCGTCGGTTATGCCGTGCAGGCGGCATTGGAGCAACTGCTGGCGAGCCTGATGCTGACCAAATTGCCGGCAGCGTCGCTGCTGCCCTGGCTGCACGGTCTGCTGGTCGGACTCACGCTGGTCATCGGTTTCGCCTTGCCGCCGTTGTTGCGCCTGAAGCGGGTGCCGACGGTGCGCGTGCTGCGTCGCGAGTGGAGTGCTTCGGAGCCTGCTTCGGTCGGTGCCTATCTACTCGGCGCCCTGGTGCTGGCGGCGCTGATGCTATGGATGGCGGGAGAACTGCGTCTCGGACTGATCGTGCTGGGCGGCTTCATGATCGCGCTGGTCTTCTTCGCCCTGATGGCGCGCCTGCTGCTCGCCGCGCTCGGCCGCCTGCGCCCGGCCGGACGCGGCTACGGCTGGCGCCATGGCCTGGCCAACCTGCGCCGGCGCCTGGCGGCGACGCTGGTGCAGGCGGTGGCGCTGGCGCTGGGCCTCACCGCCCTGCTGCTGCTCACGGTGGCGCGCGGCGACCTGCTCGACAGCTGGATGAAGCGCGTTCCGGCCGACGCGCCGAATCGATTCGCGATCAATATCCAGCCCGATCAGCGTGTCGCCATCGCCGACTTCTTCAAGGCGCGCGGCCTGCCGGCGCCGGAACTCGAACCGATGGTGCGCGGGCGGCTGGTGCAGGTCAATGACCGGCCGGTCGGGCCGGAGAGCTATGCCGACGATCGCGCCCAGCGCCTGGTCGACCGCGAATTCAACCTGTCGTGGTCGACAAGAATTCCGCTCGGCAATACCGTCAGCGGCGGACGCTGGCACGGCGCGAGCGGGGGCGCGGAGTTTTCGGTGGAGCAGGGCCTGGCCGAAACCCTGAACCTCAAGCTGGGCGACCTCCTGAGCTACGACATCGCCGGCAATCGCGTCGAGGCGACGATCACCAGCCTGCGCAAGCTCGACTGGGATTCGATGCGCGTCAATTTCTTCGTCATGTCGCCGCCGGCGGTGCTGCAGGATTATCCGGCCAGCTACATCACCAGCTTCCACCTGCCGGCCGCCAAGGCGGGCGCAATTCCCGAACTGGTGCGGGTTTTTCCCAACATCACCGTGATCGACGTTGCCGCGCTGGTTCGGCAACTGCATGCGACGATCGACCAGGTCGCGCGCGCCGTGCAACTGGTGTTCGGCTTCGCCGTGCTGGCCGGGTTGGCCGTGCTGTATGCCGCGCTGCAGGCCAGCAGCGACGAGCGCCGCCACGAACTGGCCGTGCTGCGTGCACTGGGCGCGCGCAGCCGGCAACTGTCGTCGGCCTTGCTCGCCGAGTTCGCCGCCTTGGGTGCGCTGGCCGGCCTGCTCGCCGGCATCGCCGCCAGCCTGATCGGCTGGGGGCTGGCGCGTTTCGCCTTCCGTCTCGACTACCTGCCGCAGGTGGAACTCTGGCTCATCGGCCTGCTGACCGGTACCGCTCTGGTGGTCGTCGCCGGCTGGCTGGGCGCGTCGTCGATGCTGCGCCAGTCGGCGTTGCCGGCACTGCGCGCGGCGCAGTAATTATTGGCGCGGACTTTCCGCAGCGCCGCAGGCGCGTGCCAGCAGCGCAGCGAAGCCCGGATAGCTGTCTGCCGTGAGGACGAACTTGCCGGCAAATTCGCTGCGCGGCTCCCCGGTTTCCAGCGCGGCGATGAAGCCCTGCCGGTCGCTGATCCAGCTGCCGCCGAGCAGCGTGACTCCGCGCGCGAACAGCGCATCGGGCAGACAGCCGGCGCTCGGGCCGACCATGGCGAACCAGCGTGCCTGGCGGCAGCAGCCGAGCATGCGGTCCAGCGTGTCGTTGAGCAGCAGGGTGCTGGTCGACACCACCTTGCTGCAGTCAGCGAGTTCGTTCGCATCCAGCGTGACGCGATAGCCCTCGTCCTCTCCGGCCAGTTCGGCCTTGAGCTCGACCACGGTGAGCGACGCGCCGCTTTGCAGGATGCGGCCCAGCAGCGGCCGGAACAGGCCGATCATGCCGATCCGCTCGCCTGTCTGCGGATTCATCCGGCCGATCGAGTCGGCGCTGTCGGCGGGGCGGAATCCGGCGCGGTCGAAGAGGCAGCGCGTCAGCGCGTTGGCCGCGGCGAAGCCGATCGTCCTGGCGAAAGAGTCGGCGCCGGCGTAACGGCGCGCCACGGCCAGGGCATCGGCGCCGGCCAGGCCGAGGCTGTCGCCGGCAGCGCGCAGCCGTGCCAGCGTGTCGTCGAGCAGCACGTAGGACAGGCCGAGCGATCCGTCATCCAGCTCCAGCGCGCAGAACTCGCCCTTGTTGTCGGCGATGGCCTGCGCCGGCGGCAGATGCAGGGCGCGGACGCGCGGCAGGGAGCTGCGGGCAGCGAAGGTTTCGATCTGCGCCAGGTATTCGGCGGCGAAACTCATTGGCTATCCCCGGTTTCGTCGACGGACTCGCCGCGGTGGTGGCCCCCCATAACGGCTGCCGAGGCTGCTGCGCCGGCAACGGTCGCTGCCTGGTTCGCCGCGCTGCGCAGGGCCCCGGGAAAATACATCGCGGTCAGCCGGTGCGAATGGATCGGCGAATCGACATTCGCGCCGCCGTAGCGGCGCCAGTCGCGCACCGGGTAGATGTTGTCGGCCACTTCGAGCAGGCCGAGGGTTTCGCGGTCGGCGACCAGCACGCCCTGCACGCGCAGGCCCAGGTCGCGCTTGACGGCGGCGAGACGCGCGGCGAGTTCCGGCGTGGCGCCGAATTCGCCGTCGGTGGCGAGCAGCAGGTCGGCCTGCTGCCAGCGCTGCTCTTCCAGCTTGGCGATGACGCGCTCCAGCGGGCCGCAGATGTCGGTGCCGCCGCGAAACGCCTGGCCGAGGAATTCGGTGACGCGCGCCATGCCGGCGCTGTCGACGCCCAGTTCCATCTCGACCAGTTCCTCGGGGCCGCCGAAGGCGAAGACATGGCAGGGCCGTTGTTGGGCATGGGCGCTGCGCATGGCTTCGAGCACCACGGCCTTGGCCACCGCCTCGGCGCCGCCCTGCATCGAGCCCGAGGTGTCGACGCAGACCAGGATCGGCCCCAGTTCCAGCCGTTTCGCGGCCTTCACACCGGGTCGCGGCTGCATCACCGGCGCCTGGTGCAGGCGCACTTCCGTCATGCGGTCGTCGTCCTCGTAACTCAGCAGCGTGCGCTCGGCGCGCCGCGCATGCCACACCAGGCGCAGGCGCGGATGGCCGAGCAGCATGGCCTCGGCCGGCAGCATGCGCGCGATGCGGTCGGAGCGGTGGATGCCGCGCGTCTCCCCGGGCATGTCGGGGACGCGCACGGTGCGCGACTCGGCGCGCTGGGCGACGGCCTGTTCCATTACTTCGACGATGGAGTGGCTGGCCGCGTCATCCTGTTCCGACTGCCGCGAGCGGCCGAGCCCGCGAATGATCCCGGCCAGTTCCTGCAGGCGTTCCAGCAGGCGGCGGATGCGCAGCACTTCCTGCCAGCCGGAGGAGTGCAGCAGGCGGCGCATCTGGTCCCAACTCTCGTGCTTGCAGTCGTCGGGCACCAGGCCGAAGACCTCGACCAGTTCATCGATCTGGCCGCAATGCTCCTGCCAGTCCGCGACGAAGGCGTCGATGGCCATCCGCAGGGCCTGTTCTTCGCCGGCGCCGCGATCGACGTAGTCGACGATGAAATCGAGGTGGAACAGGATGCTCATCAGCACCGTGTCGCTCAGTTCCTGCTGGCCCGTGCAGTAGCGGGCCAGTTCCAGCCGGACGATGGCTTCGTGCAAGGCTCGGGCGATCGGCAGCGGCGGCCAGGACCATGCCTCCGGCCTGGTTTCGCGACCGGTCAGCAGTTCGTCGCGCAAGCCTGTCAGCGCGTCCAGGCGCGGCTCCAGGCTACCCTGCGAGTGGGTCATTCCGCCCAGCCAGAGCGAACGTGCCAGGCCATCGAGCGGCGCCAGACGACGCTCGCCGCGCTCGAACAACAATGGTGCCGGCAGGGGCAGTGATGGGCTCACGCGGCGCTCACGTGGCGCTTACGTGGCGTTTAGGGCTTCGTGCGCCACCGGTTCGGGTATCGCGCCGTTGTCCGGTTCCAGCCGTGGCAGGTCGAGGAAGCCGCTGCGCGCTTCCTGCGCGCGGGCGGCAAGCTCGTCGATGGCGGCGGCGGTGGATGCCAGGATGATTCCGGCGCGGGCGGTCAGGCCCGCGTTGAGCCACAGGCTGTGCTCGGCAAAAGCAGCGAGATCCCGACGCCGCGCGACGATCTCGCCGGCATAGCCGGCAATGCGTTCGAGCAGGGCGTCGATTTGCCGCACGCGGGCGCCGATGTGCGCTGCGCCGTAGCGACGGCGCCGACTGTAGCTCATGCGCGGAGCCGCTGCGCCACCCTTGGCGTCGCCGACTTCATCGGCCAGTTTCGCGGCCGCTTCCATGGCCGAAAATTTCAGGCGGCCGGATTCATCGTAGTCGAGGTCGTTGGCCTTCAGTTCCGCGTCGAGCTGTGCCTCGAAGGCTTCGACCACGCGCGTCAGGCGCGCCGGCGAGAAGGCCTCGCGCACCCCGAGCCGGGCGGCCAGCCAGTCGGCCACGGCCGCCTGGCGCGGGGCGTCCGGTGCGGTAAGCCAGGGCAGCAGCAGCAGGTCCCACAGCGTCACGGCCGAGCGGCCTTCGCTCGCCGCAGCGACGCGCAACAGCCAGACGATCTTTACCCAGCGCCGGTCGGAAACCTGGATGGGAAGTTCGGCGAAGTGTTGACGCAACTCGGCCAGCACCGCCACGAATTCGTCCGGTACCGAGACCGCGGCCGCCTCCCCGGCGAGGCTGGCGAGAAAGCCGGCATCGAGGCTCAGCTCGGGACCGGGTGCTTGCCAGACACGGCCGCGACCGGCGTCGAGCAGGGCGCCGAAATTCTCGCCGCTGACTGCCGCCACTGGCAGGCGCACCAGGAAGCGGTCGAAGAAGGCCTCGCCGACTTCGTCCTCCGGCACGTCGTTGGTGGCGCCGATGGCGCTGATCAGGGGGCAGCGCTGACGCCCGGCGCCGTTGTCGAATTCGCGTTCGTTGAGCAGGGTCAGTAGGGCGTTGAGAATCGCGCTGTTGGCCTTGAAGACCTCGTCGATGAAGGCAATCGACGCGTCCGGCAGGAAGCCGTCGGTGTGGCGTTCATACCGATCCTCCTCCAGCGCCTTGATCGACAGCGGTCCGAAGAGTTCTTCCGGGACCGAGAAGCGCGTCAGCAGGCGCTCGAAATAGCGGGCATCGCGAAATACGGCATGCAGGCGTCGCGCCAGTTCGCTCTTGGCCGTGCCGGGCGGGCCGATGAGCAGGCTGTGCTCGCCCGCCAGGGCTGCCAGCAGGCAGAGCCGGACGCATTGGCCGCGCTCGATCAGCCCCTGCTCCAGGGTGTCGAGGATGGCTTTCAGTCTCGGGTTACGGTGTGTCGTCATGCAGCGATTTTAGCGGTCCGCGGGCGTGTCGCCTTGCCGCGGATCAATTGGCGGCGGCAAACACGGGCTGCGTATAATGCCGCCGGCGCCACACGGCGACATGGCGGCAGTAAGCGGCCGTTCAGCCTGGCGTGGCATGCTTCGACACCAGCGCACCCCTGCCGCTTCGGCTTGCCGATCGCCGCGACGGTGCCGTGTATAGACCAACCTTGTTTGCCGAATCGCGGAGATCCATAATGAGCGCTACCCAGACCCTAATCCCTGCCACCCTGATTCCGGGCGATGGCATCGGCCCCGAAATTACCGCTGCGACCATTGAGGTGCTGGCCGCCCTTGGTGCGCCATTCCAGTGGGAGACCCAGATCGCCGGTCTGGCCGGCGTTACCGCCTGCGGCGATCCGCTGCCGCAGGCCTGCATCGACAGCATCCGCAAGAACAAGCTGGCGCTCAAGGGACCGCTGGAAACTCCGTCGGGAGGCGGCTACCGTTCGTCCAACGTGCGCCTGCGCGAGGAGTTCAAGCTCTACGCCAACCTGCGTCCGGCCAAGACCATCGTTCCCGGCGGCCGTTTCGACAACATCGACCTGGTGATGGTGCGCGAGAACAACGAAGGCCTCTACATGGGCTACGAGCACTACATTCCGATCGACGGCGACCCCCACGCCGTTGGCATGTCCACCGGAATCAACACGCGCCAGGGCTGCCGCAACATCTGCCGCTTCGCCTTCGACTACGCGGTCAAGCAGGGCCGCAAGAAGGTGACCGTGGTGCACAAGGCCAACATCATGAAGGCGCTGACCGGCATCTTCCTCGAAACCGCGCGCGAGATTTACGCCGCCGAGTACAAGGACAAGATCGCCATGGACGAGATGATCGTCGATGCCTGCGCCATGAAGCTGGTGATGAACCCGTGGCAGTTCGACGTGCTGGTCACCACCAACCTGTTCGGTGACATCCTTTCCGACCAGATCTCCGGCCTGGTCGGCGGACTGGGCATGACGCCGGGCGCCAACATCGGCGAGGATGCGGCGATTTTCGAAGCCGTGCATGGCTCGGCGCCGGACATCGCCGGCAAGGGCATCGCCAATCCGACGGCGCTGCTGATGGCGGCCGGCATGATGCTCGACTACGTCAAGCGCAAGGACCTCGGCGATCGTCTGCGCCAGGCCATCGACGACGTGCTGAACAAGGACAATGTGCGCACCGGCGATCTCGGCGGCAAGGCCACCACCGATCAGTACGCGAAGGCGCTGGTGGCGCGCATCAAGGGCTAGACCGTCGCCGGGTGACGCCCGGCGTATCGAGCGGCCAAGGTGGCCTGCCGCGCCCTGATGCATAATGGCTCATGCGCGCGCTACTGAAACGCTCCTTGATGCAAGGCAGCTTGTCGCAACCATGGCTTCAGCCGTGGGTTCTTTTCGCGGTGATTGCGCTCGGCGTTGCGCTGTCCTTCGTCCTCGAATGGCGGCAGACCGATGTCAACATTCAGCTTATGGCACGCGAGCGCGGCGCAGCACTGTTTCGCCTCGTCCAGGTGACCCGCGAATGGAACGTGCAACACGAAGGCGTCTATGTCCCGATTACGGCGACCACGCGCCCCAATCCCTGGCTCGATCACGAACGGCGCGACCTGGTGACCGAGGAAGGCATCGAGCTGACCATGATCAACCAGGCCTTCATGACGCGGCAACTTGCGGAAATCGCCCGGAAGACTGACGGCATCCAGATCCACCTCACAAGCCTCAAGCCCCTGCGCCCGGCCAACCGGGCCGACGCCTGGGAGGCGGAAGCGCTGCGTCGTTTCGAGGCCGGCTTGAGCGAAGTGGTGGAGCTGATTCCTGGCGAGGTGCCGGTGCATCGCTACATGGCGCCGCTCAAGGTGACCAAGCCCTGCCTCGGATGCCATGAAAGGCAGGGCTACGAGGTCGGCCTGGTTCGCGGCGGGATATCTGTCACCATGCCGTCCGCGCAATTGCTGGAGGTGCGGGATGCTGCGCGCATCCGCTCGGGCGCGGTGCACCTGCTGATGTTCGGCGTGGTTGCGGCCCTGCTGCAACTGCTGTTGTCGCGCACCCGCAGTCACTTCCTGACGCTGGAAGGCCTGGCGAAGGAGCAGGAAGACGTGATTCGCGAGCGTACTCGCGACTTGTCAGAGGTCAATACGCAACTTGAAGGCCAGCTGGCGGCGAATGAACTGGCGGCCGCGGTGTTCGCCAACGCCGCCGAGGCGATCATCGTGACCGATGAGGAGAGCAAGTTCATCCAGGTGAATCCGGCCTTTTCGCTGATGACCGGCTACGCCGCGAGTGAAGTGCTGGGCCAACCGACCGCCATTCTCAGGTCGGGCAGGCATCCGCCGGAGTTCTATGCCGAAATGTCGGAACGCCTGAAGCGGGATAATCGCTGGCAGGGCGAAATCTGGAACCGGCGCAAGAACGGCGAGGTATTCGTCGTCTGGCTGTCGATCACCCGTGTTGCGCACGCCGCGCAACCGGTGCGTTTCGTCGCCACCCTGACGGACATCACGCGCAGCAAGAAACTGGAAGAGGAACTGCGGCATCGGGCCTACCACGATCCGCTGACCGACTTGCCCAACCGCGCACTGTTCGCAGACCGTTTGCGGGTTGCCATCCTGCAGGCGCAGCGCCACAAGCGCGGCTTCGCCCTGTGCTTCATCGACCTGGACCGCTTCAAGCCGGTGAACGACCAGTTCGGCCATGCCGCCGGCGATGACCTGCTGATCGAGACGGCGCGACGCCTGCGTCTCAGCGTGCGCGCCGCTGACACCGTCGCGCGCCTGGGCGGTGACGAATTTGCCGCCATCCTGACCGATGCGGGATCGCGCGCCGAGGTGGAAGAGGTTGCCGCGCGCATCGTCGTCGAACTGGCCCGCCCCTTCGAATTGCAGGCCGGCACCGCCCACATTTCTTGCAGCATCGGTATCGCGCTTTTCCCCGATCATGGCGCGGATGTCGAAACACTGCAGCGCAACGCCGACGCCGCGCTCTATGCCGTAAAGGCATCGAGTCGCAACGCCTATCGCATCTGCGCGGATGCTGCGGCCTGATTAAACCGGCCGGCATGGGCTAGCCTGTCTTCCCGGCGCCTTCCTCATTGCGTTTTCAAGAATCCGGTGCAAGGCGTCGCAGACTCGATCCTGCTGTGCCTCCGTGATGCCGGTCCACAAGGGCAGGCGAATCAGGCGTTGCGAGAGCGCCTCTGTCCTTCCGAGCGGTCCCTGCGCGCGACCGTGGCGCTGGCCGGCGGGAGAGCTGTGCAAGGGCACGTAGTGGAATACGGCGTCGATCTGCGCGCGTTTGAGCGCGTCGATGATTTCCTTGCGGTCGACTTCGGCCGCCAGCAGCACGTAGTACATGTGGCCGTTATGGGCGCACTCGCGCGGAACGATGGGGCGACGCAGCAGGCCCCTGGCCTCGGCCGCTTCCAGCCGTTCGTGATAGCGGTTCCAGGCGTCGATGCGGACTCGGGTGATGTGGTCGGCCTCCTCCAGTTGCGCCAGCAGGAATGCCGCCGTGAGCTCTCCGGGAAGGAACGACGAGCCGACTTCCTGCCAGGTGTACTTATCCGTTTCGCCGCGGAAAAAGCGGCTGCGGTCGGTGCCTTTCTCGCGGATGATTTCGGCTCGCTCGATCAGCGCCGGCTCATTGACCAGGAGTGCCCCGCCTTCCCCGGCAATGATGTTCTTGGTTACGTGGAAACTGCAGGCGCCCAGGTGGCCGATGGTCCCCAGCATTCGCCCCTTGTAGCCGGACATGAATCCCATTGCCGCGTCTTCCACCACCATGAGACGATGCTTCGCCGCGATTTCGACTATCGTGTCCATCTCGCAGCCGACGCCGGCATAGTGGATAGGCACGATGGCCCTGGTGCGCGGCGTGATGGCGCTCTCGATCAACGACTCATCGAGGTTGAGCGTGTCTTCCCGGACATCGACGAAAACCGGAACGCCGCCGCGCAAGACAAAGGCATTGGCGGTGGAAACGAAGGTATACGACGGCATGATGATCTCGTCGCCCGGCTGGATGTCCAGCAGCAGCGCGGACATTTCCAGCGCCGCGGTGCCGGAGTGGGTCAGCAACGCGCGCCTGCAACCGGTGTGCTGTTCCAGCCAGTCGTGGCAGCGACCGGTGAATGGGCCATCGCCAGCGAGGCGGGCGCTGGAACAGGCTTCAGCGATGTACTGCAACTCCTTGCCGCACATGTAGGGCTGGTTGAAGGGAATCTTGCCGGCGCTCATGGAACTTTTCCTTTATATGCATCGGTCCTGGGGGATCGCGTTCGCCGTCCTGCCGGCGCCGACTTTTAGTTCAAGGTACGCGCCAGCTGAATGCGGAACTCGCGCACCAGATCGTCGTGGTTCGCGTTGCCGCCGAGCAGGGTGAACAGGTCGAGCATGGTTTTGCGCGCGGCTTCCTCCTGCCACTTGCGGTCGCGGCGCACGATGTCCAGCAACTGCTCCAGCGCGGGTC
>CAZYTN010000052.1:0-11765 GCA_964650115.1 uncultured Sulfuritalea sp. | reverse complement strand
CGGGGCTGGGCATGCTCAAGGCCGACGCGCTGACCGCCAACCGGGTGCAGGATGCCATGGCCGCCGGCGTGCGCTTCGTCGCCTGCGGCAATTCGATGCAGGCGCAGCACCTGACCAGGGACGACATGATCGACGGCATAGCCTACGCCAGGGCCGGCTATGTCGAAGTGATGCGGCTGCAGAAGCTCGGCTATGCCTATATCCGGCCATGACGCAAGCTAATCGGCAGGCCGCTTCGCCGATGCTCGACTGGTCGCGCATCGACACCGTCCTGCTCGACATGGACGGCACGCTGCTCGACCTGAATTTCGACAATCATTTCTGGCAGGCCCATTTGCCGCAGCGCTATGCCGAGGCGCGCGGGATGTCGCCGGCGGCCGGGCGTGAAGAGCTGATGGCGCGCTATCACGGCCGCGCCGGGACGCTGGAGTGGTACTCGGTGGATTTTTGGGAAACCAAGCTGGAACTCGACATCATGCGCTTCAAGGAGGAAGTGGCGCACCTGATCGACATCCATCCGCATGTGCCGGCCTTCCTCGATGCGCTGCGCGCCAGCGGGCGGCGCGTGGTGCTGGCAACCAACGCGCACCACAAGAGCGTGACGCTGAAAATGGCGAAGACCGGGCTCAAGCCGCGCTTCGACGCCATCGTCAGTTCCCACGCGCTGGGCGCGGCAAAGGAGGAGCAGGCTTTCTGGCAGCGCCTGGCCGAGATCGAGCCCTTCGACCCGGCGCGCACGCTGCTGGTCGACGACAGCCTGCCGGTGCTCGACAGCGCGCGCGAATATGGCATCGCGCACCTGGTGGCGGTGAAAAGGCCGGATACGAAGCAGCCGGAAAAGCACACCGGCGACTATCCGGCGATTGACGATTTTTCGCAGCTGATGCCGGATTAGGGTTTGCTGCGGCGCAGCTTGACGCCGTCTGACGAAACCCTGTAAGTTGTATACAGAATATCGTATGCAACAACAAATACACGTGGAAACAAGGGTTAAGCGCTCATCGTTGGCGGAACAGGCTGTCGGTTTGCTGCGCGAGCGGATTTACAGCCACGCGCTGCTGCCCGGACAGCGGCTGGATGAGGCTGTACTGGCCGAGCAGTTAGGCATCAGCCGCACGCCCTTGCGCGAAGCGCTCAAGGTGCTGTCGGCCGAGGGCCTGGTGGATCTGCAGCCGCACAAGGGCTGTTTCGTCGCCGAACTCGGTTTGCGCGACCTGGAGGAGATTTTTCCCATCATGGCCACGCTCGAAGGCCGCGTCGCCCACGAAGTGGCGGCGAAGCGCACGCCAGCCCAGCTCAAGGCGCTCGACGCCCTCCACGAAAAGCTGGAACGGCATGCGGCGGCGGGCGATGTGGATCGCTACTACGAAACCAACTACGTTTTTCACGACCGGATGCAGGAATGTGCCGGCAATCGCTGGCTGCAGATCGTGATCGGCGACCTGAGGAAGCTCCTGAAGCTCTCGCGTCATCATTCGCTGCGCCTGGAAGGCCGGCTGGCGGCCTCGCTGGCCGAGCATCGCGCGCTGATGCAGGCTTTGCATCGCCAGGACGCCGATGCCGCGGAACGCGTCATGCGCGAGCATCTGCTGGCGCAGTTGGCCGCCTTGCGCGAATTGTCGCTGGCAGCGGAGGCCGGCGGTGGTTGAGGGCCTGGTCCAGCGCCTGCGCTCGATAGTCGGGGCTCGCGCTACGGCGGCCGGCCGGCCGAAGCAGGTCGATGCCTGGCGCCGCCAGCTCGTCGAGTGCGCCGAGGCGAAAGGCGGCGAGGTTTCGGCACGCACCCGGGCCGCCGCACTGGCGCAGACTTACCTCAAGCTGGAAGACGGCGCGCGGCATGCCTTCCTGCGCCTGATTTCGCTGGAGTTCGGCCCGACCCCGGCGCACGTCGCGGCAGCCCACGAGAGCTATCAGCAAGCGGTGGGCAGTGCGATGCAATGGGATGCCGAAGCCGAACTGCGCGCCGCCTTGCGCTCGGCCCGCATCCGCATCCTGACGCAGTTCAACGCCATTCCGCAGGGCGTCAAGTTTCTCGTCGACCTGCGCGCCGACTTGCTGCGCTACCTGGAAGAAGACTCCGAACTGGCCCCGCTCGATCGCGAACTCGAGTCGCGCCTGGCGGCTTGGTTCGATGTCGGTTTCCTCGAACTGCAGCGGATCACCTGGAACTCGCCGGCCGCGCTGCTGGAAAAACTGATCGAGTACGAGGCGGTGCATGAGATCCGTTCCTGGACCGACCTCAAGAACCGGCTCGATTCGGATCGCCGCCTCTACGCCTTCTTCCATCCGC
The DNA here is from genome assembly GCA_964650115.1 of uncultured Sulfuritalea sp. GTDB lineage: Bacteria > Pseudomonadota > Gammaproteobacteria > Burkholderiales > Rhodocyclaceae > Sulfuritalea. The sequence goes on along the minus strand of CAZYTN010000052.1, from coordinate 9,475 downwards.
GCATGCCGATGGAGCCGCTGATTTTCGTCGAGGTGGCGCTCACCGACCGGCTTGCCGAAAACGTCCAGGCCCTGCTCGACGAGCATGCTCCGGTATTCGATGCGCACCGCGCCGATACGGCGATTTTTTACTCCATATCCAACACCCAGGCCGGATTGCGCGGCGTATCCTTCGGCAGTTTTCTGCTCAAGCGCGTGATCGACGACCTGCAGCGCGACTTCCCCAAGCTGCGGCACTTCGCCACGCTGTCGCCGCTGCCCGGTTTTGCAAAATGGGTCGGGAAGAATCCGCAGGAACTGGTCGCAGAAGGCCTTGAACTCGATGCCGCGCAACTGGCGGCCGGCGAGTGGATGCGCGATGCGTTGGCGGCGCGCCGGATCAACGAGGCGCTGGCGGAACTGGCGGCGCGCTACCTGACGCTGGCCAAGGCCGGCCGCGGCGATGGCCGGCAGCCGCTCGATGCCGTGGCGCGGTTTCACCTGGGCAACGGCGCGCACATCGAGCGCATCAATCCCGGCGGCGATGCTTCGGCCAAGGGTTTGCAGCAGTCCTTCGGTGTCATGGTGAATTATCTGTACGACCTCGACGAGCTGGAAACCAACGTCGAGAGCTTTGCCCGCGAGGGCGCCATTGCCACCTCGGCCGCCGTCAGGCGGCTGGCGCGGCCCAAGCAAAATTAGACGAGGAGAACGAATATGCGACGCAATTTTCTGAAAGGCGCCCTGGCGGCAATCGGCGCCGTGGCCTTGGGCCTGGGCAGCGCACCCGTGCTGGCGCAGGCCAAGACGCTGAAGATTTCCCACCAGTTTCCCGGCGGCACCCTCGACGAGGGCGATTTCCGCGACCGCATGGTGCGCAGGTTCGCCGCCGAGGTGGAGAAGAAGTCCGGCGGCCAGCTCAAGTTCGAGATCTATCCCTCCGGTTCGCTGGTCAAGCCGGTCGAGCAGTGGGGCGCGATGGCCAACGGCTCGCTCGACATGGCGCTGTATCCGCTGGCCTATGCCGGCGGGCGCGTGCCGGAACTCAACATCGGCCTGATGCCGGCGCTGGTCACCAGCTACGAGCAGGGCCTGCGCTGGAAGGACGCGCCGATCGGCAAGGAGCTGACGCGCATCGTCGAGGAGAAGGGCGTCAAGATCATCACCTGGGTCTGGCAGGCCGGCGGCATCGCCTCCCGCGGCAATGCGGTAATCAGCCCGGACGACGTCAAGGGACTCAAGTTCCGCGGCGGCAGCAAGGAGATGGACGTGATGCTGAAGGCCGCCGGCGCCTCGCCGACCAACGTGCCCTCCTCCGAGATCTACAGCGCCATGCAGTCGGGCGTGCTCGACGCGGCGCTGACCTCCAGCACCTCGCTGATTTCCTTCCGCCTGCACGAGCATGCCAAGCACGTCACCACGGCGCGCGACAAGACCTTCTGGTTCATGTTCGAGCCGATCATGATGTCCAGGGCGACCTTCGACAAGCTCAGCCCCGACCAGCAGAAGATCGTCATGGAAGTCGGCGCCAGCCTGGAGAAGTTCGGCATGGACAACGCGCGGGTCGACGACCAGAAGCTGGCCGAGGTGTTCAAGCAGGCCGGCGATTCGGTGCATGACATGAACGAGGCGGCCTTCGCCAAGTGGCGCGAAGTCGCCCGCACCTCGTCCTGGAAGGACTTCGAGGAGAAGGTGCCGAACGGCAAGAAGTTGCTCGAGATGGCCGTGGCCGTAAAGTGACATCTGCCCTGCGGGATGCCTGGCGGGGGTTCGCCACAACGCTGACCGGGCTGAACCTGTGGCTGGGCTACCTCGCCGGGGCGCTGGTGGCGGTTTCGGCCGTCCTCCTCACCGGCGAGGTACTGGCCCGCTACATCTTCAACGCGCCCAGCGACTGGGGGCTGGAGCTGTGCATCCTGATGCTGATCGCCGCGACCTTCATGGCCGCCGGCCACACGCTGGCCGCCAAGGCCCACGTGAATATCGACATCGTCGACCATTTGATGTCGGGCAGCTTCAATCGCTGGCGCCTGCTGCTGGCCGATGCCGGCGCCGCCGGTCTGTGCGGCTTCGTCGCAGTCAATGCCTGGCGGCTCACCGGCATTGCCTGGAGCGAGGGCTGGGTGAGCAATTCGACCTGGGGACCGAAGCTGTGGATCCCCTTCAGCCTGATCGCGCTGGGCATGAGCCTGCTGGCGCTGCAATACCTGGTGCAGATCATCGACCGGCGACTGGCGCCGATGCTTGCGGGGAGACGCCATGGGCGTGCTTGAGATCGGCCTGCTCTACCTCGGCGCGGCGCTGCTGCTGCTGTTCTCCGGCATGCCCATCGCCTTTGCGCTGGGCGGCGTGGCGCTGGCCTTCATGTTCTTCTTCATGCCGGCCAACAACCTCGAGAACATCGCCGAAACGCTGTACAGCGAACTCAACAACTTCACCCTGTTGACCATTCCGCTGTTCATCCTGATGGGTGCCGCGATCGGCAAGACACGCGCCGCCGCCGATCTCTACGAGGCGGCCCACCGCTGGCTCTACAAGCTGCCCGGCAGCCTCGGCGTGGCCAATGTCTTCGGCTGTTCGGTGTTCGCCGCGATGTGCGGCTCCAGCCCGGCCACCTGCGCCGCGATCGGCGGCATGGGCATCCCCGAGATGCGCAAGCGCGGCTATTCCGCCGAACTCGCCTCGGGACTGATCGCCGCCGGCGGCACCCTGGGCATCCTCATTCCGCCCTCATTGACGCTGATCATCTACGGCATCATCACCGAACAGTCGATCGGCAAGCTGTTCATCGCCGGCGTCATACCCGGCATCCTGCTGGCCCTGCTGTTCGCACTCTGGGTGATGATAGTCGCCACGCGCGAAGTCGCCGCGGCGCGCGCCGGCCGCGCGGCGAGCGAGTTGCTGCAGGCCGAGTCTTTCACCTGGCGCCAGCGCATGGAAACCCTGCCGCGCCTGTTGCCCTTCGCCGTGCTGATCGCCGTGGTGATGATCGCGCTCTACGACGGCTGGGGCACGCCCTCCGAGGTGGCGGGGGTCGGTGCCGCCGGCTCGCTGCTGCTGGTGATTGCCATCTACGGTGTCTGGCGCTGGCGCGACATGAAGGAAATCCTGCTGGGCACCGCGCGCGAGTCCTGCATGATCATGATGATCATCGCCATGGCCTTCCTGTTCACCTACGTCATGAGCTACCTGCACATCACGCAGACCCTGGCGCAATGGCTGGTCGGGCTGGGGCTGTCGAAGTGGGCCTACCTGCTCTGGGTAAACGTGCTGCTGCTGGTGCTGGGCTGCTTCCTGCCGCCGGTGGCGATCATCCTGATGGTGACGCCGGTGATCATGCCGGGGATACTCGCGGCCGGCTTCGACCCGATCTGGTTCGGCATCATCCTGACCATCAACATGGAAATGGGACTGATCACGCCGCCGGTCGGCCTCAACCTGTTCGTCATCAACGGCATCGCGCCCGACATCACATTCCGCCAGATCATGCGCGGCGTGATGCCCTTCATCTACATCATGGGCGCCTACATCGTGCTGCTGTCGATATTTCCGGACATCGTCATGTGGCTGCCGGAAAACGTCAAATGAACCAGAATCTCTATACGCTGCTCGCCGCGCATTTTCCGAAGAATTCCGCTGCACCCTGCATGATCCTGCCCGACGGCCGGGTGTGGACCTATGGCGATGTCGAGCGCGCGTCGGGCCGCATCGCCAACCTGATCGTGTCCCTGGGCCTGCAAGCGGGCGACCGCGTCGCGGCGCAGGTGGAGAAGACGCCCGAGGCGCTGGTGCTGTACCTCGCCGCGCTGCGCGCCGGCATGGTCTTCCTGCCGCTGAATCCGGCCTACCAGCGTCATGAACTGGAATATTTCCTCGGTGACGCGAAGCCCGGCATCTTCGTCTGCCGGCCGCAAATGCGTGCGCTGGCCGACGAACTGGCGGCAAAGGCCGGCGTACCCAATCTGCTGGAACTCGACGATGCCGGACGCGGTTCGCTGATCGCTGCGGCGGCGCCCTATCCCGATGAATTTGCCACCGTGACGCGAAGCCCGGCGGACCTCGCCGCGATCCTCTACACTTCCGGCACCACAGGGCGCTCCAAGGGCGCCATGCTGAGCCACGGCAACCTCGCGCACAATGCGCGGACCCTGCACGACTACTGGCATTTCCAGCCCGGCGACGTGCTGCTGCACATGCTGCCGACCTTCCACGTGCACGGCCTTTTCGTCGCCTGCCACACGACGCTGCTCAACGGTTCGGCGATGTTCTTCGAGCCGAAGTTCGATGCCGTGCGCACCATCGAACTGCTGCCGCAAGCCACGGTGATGATGGGCGTGCCGACCTTCTACGTGCGCCTGCTGCACGAAGCGTCCTTCGGTCGCGAGACCTGCCGCAACATCCGTCTCTTCGTCTCCGGCTCGGCGCCGCTGCTGAAGGAAACCTTCGACGAATTCAGGGCGCGTACCGGCCACACCATCCTCGAACGCTACGGCATGACCGAGGGCGGCATGTTCACCTCGAACCCCTATGAAGGCGAGCGGCGCGGCGGCACGGTCGGTTTTCCGCTGCCGGGCACCGCCCTGCGCATAGTCGGCGCTGGCGGCACGGCGGTAAAGACCGGCGTCGTCGGCAGCATCCAGGTCAAGGGCGAGAATGTCTTCGTCGGCTACTGGGGCATGGCGCAGAAGACGCAGGAGGAATTCACCGCCGACGGCTTTTTCAAGACCGGCGACATGGGCGTCTGGGACGCCGACGGCTATGTGACGATCAGCGGCCGCTCGAAGGACCTGGTGATCACCGGCGGGCTCAATGTGTATCCCAAGGAAATAGAGGAATTGATTGACGCCATGCCGGGCGTGGTCGAATCGGCGGTGATCGGCCTGCCGCACCCGGATTTCGGCGAGGCGGTATCGGCTGTGGTGGTACGGCAGAAGAATGCCGCCGGCAAGGCGCTGACCGAGTCCGGCATAATCGCGGCGATCAAGGACAGGCTGGCGAACTTCAAGGTGCCGAAGTGGGTATATCTGGTGGACGAATTGCCGCGCAATGCCATGGGCAAGGTGCAGAAAAACATCCTGCGCAGGAACTATTCCCCGATGCCCGGCCGCTGAGGCCGTCATGCTGAACTTCCTGCCGGCGCCGCTGGTCGGTGTCATCGCGTTTCTGCTGCTGGCGCTCAACGTGTGCTTCTGGGTGCCGATCCTGCTCCTGTTCGCCATCGTCCGCCTGATCCTGCCGTTCAAGGGCGTGCGCCTTGTCATCGACCCGCTGCTGGTCGCCATCGCCGAATCCTGGATCTCGGGCAACAGCGGCTGGATGGGCCTGACCCAGCGCACCGAATGGGATGTCGCGGGTATCGCGGGACTCGATCCGCACAACTGGTACCTGGTCAACAGCAACCACCAGACCTGGGTGGACATTTTCGTCCTGCAGCACTTGTTCAATCGCCGCATTCCGCTGCTCAAGTTCTTCATCAAGCAGCAGTTGAAATGGGTGCCGGTGATGGGCCTGGCCTGGTGGGCGCTGGACTTTCCCTTCATGCGCCGCCACAGCGAGGAGTACTTGAAGCTGCACCCCGAGATGCGCGGCAAGGATCAGGCGGCGACTCGTCGCGCCTGCGAAAAGTTCGCCCTGATCCCGACCAGCGTGATGAATTTTCTCGAAGGCACGCGCTTCACGCGCGCCAAGCACCGCAAGCAGCAATCGCCCTATCGCCACCTGCTCAAGCCCAAGGCCGGCGGCATGGCGCTGGCGCTCAATGCCATGGGCGACAAGTTCCGCGCCATTCTCGACGTCACCATTGTCTACCCGGACGGTGCGCCGGATTTCCGGGACTTTCTCTGCGGTCGGATGCGCCGTGTCATTGTCCGCGTGCAAAGCCTGCCGGTGCCCGAGCATCTGATGAACAGCGATTACGGCGGCGATGCGGCGACGCGCGAAGCGTTTGGGCTATGGGTGCAGCAACTGTGGCGCGACAAGGATGCGCAGATCGAGCGGCTGCTGGCGCAGGCGCGGTGCTGATGTTGCCTATTTGGCGGCCTATTCGGCGGCGTCGGCCGGCACTTCCGTGCGGAAGCGGGTGCGCTTGGTGCGTTTGCCGGGGCTCGTCACACTGTTGCTGACCTGATCCGGCGCCACGCGCTGGCCGGCAAAGAAGTGGATGGCATCCTCGATCTGCTGACGCGAGGCCAGTTCCAGCATGTCGTGCTTGATCAGCTCGACGCGGCGCCGCTTGTCCAGGATCAGTTTGATTTCCTTCAGCATGTAGGGCAGCGACTGGCCGGCCAGCAGCGGATAGTCGGCGTAGGTCGTCGACCGTCCTTCTTCGAGGTGGCAGAGCTGGCACAGGCGGGCATACACCTCCTTGCCGCGCGTGACCCGCTCGGGCTCGACCGCCTGGACACTGCGCACATAGGGCTGCAGGGCAAAATGGCGGGCCAGCTCGCGCAGCTCCGCGTCGGAGAGTTCGCGCGCGATGCCGCGCATCTGCGCCGAAGGACGGTTTCCCTCCTTGAAGTCCTTCAGTGTTTCGTAAAGAAAGGCTTCGTTCTGCCCGGCGATCGATGGAATCTCCTCCGAACTGGCGATCCCCGTTGCGCCATGACAGGCGATGCAGACGCCCACCAGTCCCTCCCGGCGCGCGGTGTCCTGGGCGTGGCTGCCTGCGCAGGCGACGATCAGGAGCGCAGCGGCAAACCTGAGCATGTCGCGGTGTCAGGGCTTCTTGTAGGTGTTCAGGGCGATGCCTTCGCGCGCCATGGCGGCGGCGACCGCCGGAGTTGCGGCGAGCTTTTCGACGAATGCCCGATAGGCCGGCAGGGAGGCCGGGTCGATACCGGCCAGTCCGCCCCAGCGCAGGAAGACCAGGGCATAGGCATCGACGAAGGACAGCCGTTCGCCGAGCAGGAAGGGCGCCGCATGGGCCGTCATGGCCTGGATGCGTTCCAGGTGTCCGCGGAAGGCGGCCAGCGCGGCTTGCCTGAGCTCGGCCTGCGCCGCTTCGCTTTCAACAAAACTGCCGGGACGGAAGATGCGGGTGAAGGTCGGGTGCACCGTGTTGTTCATCCAGGCGAAGTGGGACATGGCCTGGGCGCGCCGCCAAGGCTCCCCCGGCAGCAGCCCGGCCTGCGGAAAGCTGCGGTCGAGAAAGTCGCATATCGCCACGATCTGGGTCAATGGCTTGCTGTCGATCACGAGCACCGGAACCAGGCCCAGCGGGTTGAGGGCAAGGTATTCTGGCGTGCGCTGCTCGCCCTTGTGCAGCTTTACCGACTGGGTTTCGAAGTCCTCGCCGGTGGCCGCCTTGATCGCTTCGAGTCCGACGTGGGGGACAAAGGAACAGGCACCGGGACCGTAGTAAAGCTTCATTATGAAGAGTCTCCTTGGGTGGTGCGACAGTAGGCGCGTGGTGTGTCGATTTGTTCGCTGGCGGCGACCATTGATCGGCCGGATGCCGCCCAAGCGGGGAATGGTAGCGCATGTGCAACGGCGCCGCGCTTGCGCCGCTGCGTTAGATTTGCCCGCGGTGCTCGTTTTGCGCCAAACTGCTGCAATGGAATCCCATCTCACCGATATCAGTCGCGTCATACAACTGGCCGTGGCGCCGGTTTTCCTGCTCACCGCGATCGCCACCCTGATCAATGCGCTGAATTCACGGCTCGGCCGGATCGTCGATCGCCGGCGCGTGGTGCAGGAGCGCCAGCAGACGCAGGTGTCCGATGCAGCTGCGGCCGCGCAGCTGGAAATACGCATGCTGGTGCGGCGCAGCCGGCTGGTGTATTACGCGATTTTCTGCGCCGTGCTTTCGGCATTGCTGGTCTGTCTGGTGGTTGCCGGCGCCTTCCTCGGCGCGCTGCTTGGTGCCGATCTGGCGCGAAGCGTGGCTGCCCTGTTCATCGCCGCCATGGTGGCGATGATCGCGGCTCTCGGTTTGTTCCTGCGCGAGGTTTTTCTGGCCGTCCGCTCCGGTACGCACAACCAGCCGTGACCCGGTTTTCGGGGTAGACGCGATGATCGACCTTTACTACTGGACCACCCCGAACGGGCACAAGATCACGATGTTCCTCGAAGAGGCAGGATTGCCCTACCGCATCCTGCCGGTCAACATCGGCAAGGGCGAGCAGTTCGCCGCGAATTTCCTGAAAATCGCCCCCAACAACCGCATACCGGCCATAGTCGACCACGCGCCGGCCGATGGCGGTGCGCCGCTCTCCTTGTTCGAATCCGGCGCCATCCTGCTCTATCTGGCGGACAAGATTGGCCGCTTCATCGCGGCGGACCTGCGCGGGCGCAACGAAACCCTCCAGTGGCTGTTCTGGCAGATGGGCGGGCTGGGGCCGATGGCCGGCCAGAACCATCATTTCACGCAATACGCGCCGCAGAAGATTCCCTACGCCATCGAGCGCTACACGAAGGAGACGGCGCGCCTTTACGCGGTGCTGAACAAGCGCCTCGCCGACCGCGAATTCATTGCCGGCGACTATTCGATCGCCGACATGGCTTCCTATCCGTGGATCGTGCCGCACCAGAAGCAGGGCCAGAACCTTGACGACTTTCCGCACTTGCAGCGCTGGTTTGCGGCGATCCGCGAGCGCCCGGCGACGCAACGCGCCTATGCGCTGGCCAGGGAAATCAATCCGGCGCCGGTGGTCACCGAGGAGACCAAGCGCGTGCTGTTCGGGCAGGATGCGAGCACCGTGCGTCCGGGTTGAGCGCTTTGCCGGCGCTTCAGTGGATTCTCGCCGACACAATACGACTCTCCCCGCCGTCGCGGAAAGCGAGGTGAGCGGACCGCCACCCCTGCTCCAAGCGTGCGTCAGACGCTTTTCAGGATGAGCGTTGCCTTGTCAGCGTCGGCCTGCGAATCCAGCGCCGCATACGCGACGAACTGGGGGCCGATCACGGAGCCTGAAAAACCGCGCAGATTAATGCCCGCGTCCGCAAGTTTTTGCGTCAATTCCGCAGCAACGCCGGGCCTGTTGGAACCCATGATGCGGACTGAATGCAGGGTTTGCGTGACGTTGAAACCCAGTTGCGCAGCCGCCCTAACTTCCGCATCACCCTGGAGCGGCGTGACGAACACTACACCCTTGCCTGGCGTTTCCGCCGCGCGCCGCGCGATAACGAACTGAAGGTCAGCCCCCGCCGTACGTAAGGCAGCCAATACGCCCGCAAGCTCACCGGGCTTGTCCTGCAAGCCAGCGGCCCAGACGTCAACCTGTTCCACGATTAGATCCATGACTCGTTCTCCTTCACCGTGTGCCGATTTTCAGTATAGAACACGCTTGCGCAGATCGCCTGTGCGCTGTGCGTTGTCGAAGGCCATATGGCGGACCAGACCGGCGCCAGGAAACGGTACGGACGTTGTTCTGGCAGGATGCGCGTACCGTGAGTCCGGATCGAGGGCAGGTGGCGCAATGAATTTCTGACAAGGAGAGAATGAATGAAGTGGTTGCGATTCAGGCAGGGCGGCAGGGTTCGCTTCGGCGTCCTGGCCG
>CAZYTN010000051.1:0-11875 GCA_964650115.1 uncultured Sulfuritalea sp. | reverse complement strand
GAAATCCGAGGAACAGTTCAAGGAGGCCAAGGAAGCCTACGAAGTCCTCTCCGACCCGCAGAAGCGGCCCGCCTATGACCAGTACGGCCATGCCGGCGTCGATCCCCAGGCCGGCATGGGTCCCGGCGGCGCCGGGGCGGGCGGCTTCGCCGACGCCTTCTCCGACATCTTCGGCGACATCTTCGGCGGCGGCCAGCGCGGCGGCGGACGTTCCAACGTCTATCGCGGCGCCGACCTGCGCTACAACCTCGAGGTTTCCCTCGAAGACGCCGCGCGCGGCAGCGAAACCCGCATCCGCATCCCGACCATGGCCGAGTGCGAGACCTGCAGCGGCAGCGGCGCCAAGAAAGGCAGCGAACCCAAGACCTGCCCGACCTGTGCCGGCCACGGCCAGGTACGCATGCAGCAGGGATTCTTCTCGATCCAGCAAACCTGTCCGAAGTGCCACGGTACCGGGCGCTACATCGCCGATCCCTGCATCACCTGCCACGGCGCCGGCCGCGTCAAGCAGCACAAGACCCTTTCGGTCAAGATTCCATCGGGAATAGATGAAGGCGACCGGATACGGCTCACCGGCGAGGGCGAACTCGGCGTCAACGGCGGTCCGCCGGGCGACCTCTACGTCCAGATCCACCTCAAGGCCCACGCGGTATTCCAGCGCGACCACGACGACCTGCACTGCGAAATGCCAATCAGCTTTGCGGTCGCGGCTCTCGGCGGCGAAATCGAAGTTCCCACGCTCGACGGCGTCGCCAAGCTCAAGGTACCCGCCGAAACGCAGACCGGCAAGGTCTTCCGCCTGCGCGGCAAGGGCATCAAGGGCGTGCGCTCCTCCAGCCACGGCGACCTGCTCTGCCATGTCGTGCTGGAAACCCCGGCCAAGCTCACCGACAGGCAGAAGGAACTGCTGCAGGAATTCGAAGTCATCAGCCAGGGCAACGCCGAACGCCACAGCCCGCGCGCGCAAGGCTGGCTGGATCGGGTCAGGGATTTCTTCGGCGGCTGAGGCGTCCGCGCGCTGCTGCCTTAAAAGTCGGCGCTGGCGGGACGGCGCCGGGGGTTTCGCGACTTTGCTACTCTTGCAGCCTGCCCATTTGACTCTTGAGGGCGACAAGCAGCGCGAGCAGTGCCGGCGTGTCCTGCTCGACGATGCTCCACAGCGTGTCGTTGTCGATGCCAAGATAGCCATGGATCAGGCGGTTTCGCGTCGCGACGACTTGCCGCCAGGGAATTTGCGGATGCGCATTACGCACGGCATCCGGAACATGGCTTGCCGCTTCGCCGATCAGTTCCAGATTGCGGATCGTGGCGTCGTAGTTCAGCCGGCTGGCAACGAAACTCGTTTGATCGAGACCGTCCGTATAAGCGATGACCTTTTCGGCACAATCGATCATGTCGTCGATGTAAAAGTGCCACTCGCGCGGCGCAGCGTCAGACATCGACGGCCTCTTTTTCGATGTAGGGCCGCAATTCGGCGCGCAGGGCCTTGTCGGTCACAAGATCGACGCCACAACCGAACAGGTCTTCGAGATAGAACTGGACGCCAAAGTAGCGTTCCGATGTCGCCGGACCATCGAAGCTGACAAGGATGTCGACGTCGCTGTCGCTACGGGCATCATCACGGGCGGTCGAACCAAACAGGGCGAGCCGCGTGACCCGATAGCGTTCAGCAAGCGTCGCTTTGCTCCGAGCGAGAATTTCAAGTGCGTGCGAGCGGTTCATCGGATGCTCCGTTCAAAATGCCGTCGGGGACACGGCCTACCAGTCGGCGCTGACGATAAGTTCCCATGCAAGGTAATGGGACCGGTAAGTCAACGTGGGGAAATTCTAACCCCTTGGTACAAATACCCAAGAATCCTCGTAAAAGTCGGCGCTGGCGACACGGCGACTTTGCGGCTATAGCGAGTGTGTTTGCTACTTTTGTAGCGTATCGATTCGAGGTGAAGCCATGGGTATGCCCGTCCGCATCGACGACGCCCTCTACGAGCAGGCCCGCGCCCAGGCCCACGCCAAGCGCCGCACCATCGCCGGCCAGATCGAGTTCTGGGCCATGGTCGGCAAGGCCGCGCTGGACAACCCCGACCTGCCCATCGATTGCGAACACCCTCGTTCGCTGAGTACAAGCCCCGTTCGGCGGCGGCCAGTTGGGCGGGCGCGGAATTTCAGTCGGTTCCCGCCCGCTTGGTACGCTGATCCCCTTTGGCGCGCATTTCCGGGTTGTAGAGACGCCATTGACCGCGGCCTGCCTCCTTGGCTTCGTACATCGCCAAGTCGGCGTTCTCGCGGATCACTTTCGCATCGCGACCGTCTTTTGGGAAGAAACTGGTGCCGATGCTCGCTCCGACCTGCGCCAACTGATCGCCCAGGAGGAATGCCTTGCCCGCTGCGTCGATCATTCGTTCTGCGATTTGCACCGCATCGGCCTCGGCGCCGAGATCTGGAAGCAAAACGACAAACTCGTCTCCTCCGATTCTGGCAAGCGTATCCGCCGCTCTTAGGCAGCGGGAAAAGCGCTGGCTGATTTCGATCAGCAGGCTGTCGCCCGCTGCATGGCCAAACGTGTCGTTGACGTACTTGAAACGGTCAAGATCGAGATAGAGAACCCCAAGAATGCTCTTCTGGCGTTCAGCGTCCGCCAGAGCAAGCGTCAATCGATCGTTAAACAAGGCACGATTCGGCAGGCCGGTCAGGACATCGTGAAATGCGAGTTGTTCGAGCTGCTGCTCGTTTTGCTTGAGCGCGGTGATGTCGCGTATCACGCAGACATAGTGGCCGGGTTCTCCGTGTTCATCGTGCACCGCGTTGCACAGCGCCCAACAGGGGAAGGATTCGCCGTCGTAGCGGCTCTCCGTGATTTCTCCGGTCCAGTAACCGGCCGCCTTCAGATCGCGCCACAGCGTCCCGTAGAACACTTCTGCATCGGAGTCCCGGCCGAATTCGTGAAGATTCTTTCCAATTACTTCCTCACGCGATCGACCCGTGGCGCGCTGGTAGGCCGGATTGATTTCGACCACCGTACCGTCGGGGTCAGTAATGATGACCGAATCGTCGGTACTGCTAATGACTTCCGCATAGACCCTGAGACGGCCCTCGGCTTCCTTGCGCAGATCCACCTCGGAGCGCAACTCGCCATTGGCCTGCCGGAGTGCCTGCGTGCGTTCCAGGACACGCAGCTCCAGTTCGTCGCGCGAATGACGCAAGTCCAGCAGCAACTGCCGGAATGTGTCAATTGCCTGCGTCATTCTCTCGACCTCGTCGCTGCCCTCGCTCGCCCGGGGCGCTCCAGCCTGGGCACCGAGCGCGGTGAGCTGATCGATCTGTGCTTCAATCGCGCGCGACAACGCCCGCGACAGAACCTGGGACAAAAAGAGCAGCAGCGCCACGACTGAAATGCCGACCAGGGCAATGGTGGTAATCTCGATCCGGCTTTGGCGGACCCGTGCATCAATCTCGGCACTTATGCCGTCACGTTCCATATCGAGGAGCCGGACAAAGGCACGGTTCATGGCGGTAAATCGTTCGTTCGCCAACGCGAGTTGGGCGGGCGCGAGAGCCACATTGACCGTGGTCATTCCCACCGCAGCGCCTATCCCTTTACGATACGCCTGCGCACTGGTCGATAGTTCATTGCGCAGCGCCACGAAAGCGGGAGCCTGTCGCTCGTTTACGGGTGGCAAGGCCCGCTCGAGTTCTTCGACAGCTTGCAGCACGGCCTGGAGGTGCCGCTTGGATTGATCGTACAGGTTCGCCTCGTCGAACTTCGCGGCGTTATGGAGAAGATCGTCCAGTGCCGAGTGCTGCTCGGTCAGATTGACGAATAGCTCGGCATAGCGATTGAATGCCGCCAGGTCTCGTTGCGCGACACGGCTCAGCAGTTCATTCTGGCGCTGTGACTCATAAATGAAGGCGATCGCCAGTAGGCTGGCCACAACCAGCCCCAGCAAGGGGGCCACGAGGAATCGCTGGCGCAGCGAAAATCTTCGGAACACACGGATCAAATTGGCTTTCATGCGACTCTGCCGTAGCCGGGAGCATTGCCGAATTGCGGCGCTACCTGACCTTGCTCGATGCTCCGAGCCTGGCAAGCTTGCCCCAGTCTTCCGGCAGGACCATGGCGATCGCCTCGAACTTGCCCTCGGGTAGTGGCCGGAAAACATAGGCCACGCCTTCCGGCTTGGGCCAGATACCGGTTGCCTCGCGAAGATTGGCGGTATGCGAAACAATGACGGCATTGGTCCCTTTTGCCGGTGGAGTCGCCAGCATCGCGCGCAGGGATTCCGCGAATCGCCTTGTTTCGCCGGCGCTCGCGCCAATGGCAAAGTAAAGGTCGTCGCTCACCACAAAGCGGCCGAAAGCCAGCATCGCCGTGTCCTTGCAGCGGCAAAATGGACTCGTCGTCACCGCACCGACCGGGATTTTTAATGCCTTGAACGCCTCGCCTATTTCCGCTACCTGTGCGCGCCCCGCAGGCGAGAGATTGCGCTGTGTTTCGCACTTCGTCAGATCAGCCGCTTCGTCGCTGGCGCCCGTCTGCTCGGTAGCGCCGTGGCGCAGGTAGATGACCAATCCTCCCTTGCGCAACTGGTCCAGCACGGAACCCAGATCGCCCAACGAGTCGGCGGCATTGGCCATGCCTGCCGCAGCGAGCAGATTCATCGTTGCAGCGAGCCCGATCAGCGTGGCAAGTCTTCTAACCCATCCCGATGGCGAATAATTCATGGTCTGTCCTCCTGTCTCAATTCTCCGGTGTCAGGAACGTGGCTTCGAAAATCCCGACCGGCACCGGTTTGCTGAACAAGTAGCCCTGCATTTCGTCGCAGTCCAACAAGCGTAGCAGGCGTTGTTGCTCTTCGGTCTCGACACCTTCTGCCACCACCTTGAGCTTCAGCGAATGCGCCAGGTTGATGATGGTGGACACCAGTGCCAGTCCCTCCGGCGCAACCGTCATGTCGATCACAAAAGATCGGTCGATTTTCAGCGTATCCACCGGCAACTTGGCGAGGTAGCTGAGCGACGAGAAGCCGGTGCCGAAATCGTCGATGGCGATGCTGACGCCCAGGTCGCGGATCGTCTGCAGGCTGGCGATGTTGTGCGTGATGTCCTCCATGATCAGGCTTTCGGTGATTTCCAGTTCCAGTCCGGCCGCGGCCTGCGCATCAATGCCGACGACCTGCCTGATCTCGGCGCTGAAACCGCGATTGCGCAGTTGCAGCGGCGACACGTTCACGGCGATGCGCACGGCCGGCAGCCCGGCCGCACGCCAGCGCAGGGAGTCGGCAATAGCCTGGCGCAGCGCCCAGCGCCCGACGTCGTAGATCAGCCCGGTTTCTTCCAGGACCGGGATGAAGCGGCCCGGCGGCACCAGGCCCGTGCGAGGGTCGTTCCAGCGGATCAGCGCTTCGGCGCCGGAAATCTTGCCGTTCGCAAGCTTCACCTTGGGCTGGTAATGCAGCACGAATTCTTCATTGTCGAGCGCCTGGCGCAGCTGGTTCTCCAGGGTGAGCTTGGCGGCCACCGCGGCGGTCATCGTCTGCGTATAGAACAGGTAGTGCTCGCCGCTGGCCTTGGCCTTCTTGAGCGCGGCCTCGGCATTCCTGAACAAGGTCTCGGCGTCGGCGCCGTCATCGGGGAACAGCGCAACGCCAAGCTTGGCGGCGAGCCGGAAAACACCGTCATTGAGGCGGAACGGATGGTTCACGAAAGCCTCCATCTTTTTCTCCAGAAGGCGCGCCACGTCGCCGCCCTGCTTTACGTGCGGCAGCACCCCGGCAAAGTGGTCCGCGCCCACTCGCGCCAGCAGGCGGGCATCCCCTGTGACGCCTGTCAGCCACTCCGCCACCTGCCTCAGGAGCGCGTCGCCGGCGGCCTGGCCGAGGCTGTCATTGATGTTCTTGAAGCGCTCCAGATCGATCATGGCCACGGCAAGCTGGTGCCCGCCACTGACTGCGCTGCGCATGTACTGCGCCACCCGTTCGAGAAACAGCCGGCGGTTGGCGAGCCCGGTCAGATCATCGTAATAGGCCAGGTAATCGATCCGCTCCTGCTTGCCGAGGTGATCGATGGCAAACCCGATATCGCTTGCCAGCTCGGTCAGCAGTTTCAATTCTGCGTCATCGAAGAATCCTGCCTCTCCCGCGTACAGCACGAGCAAGCCCACCGCCTCGTCGGAAACCAGCAAGGGAAGAATGGCCATCGAACGCGATCCGCGTTTCGCGTGTTCATCCTTGGACACGACATCGGGATCGTTCGGCACATCGTTGCAAAAAACGACACTTTTTTCGCGAATCGCCCGGGCGCTAAGGGCATTTCCGGGCGGGGATGGCTCAAGCAATGAGAAACGTTGATTGACGAGCGTTGCAGGATCCTGTGTCGTACCCGCCGAGGCGACCGGGACAAGTTCCATGGCATCGCGGTCGGCGATGCCGATCCAGGCCATGCGAAATCGGCCTGCGTCGACCGCGATCCGGCACGCCCCCCTGAACAGCTCGTCGCGGTCGCGCGCGCGCACGATCAGCGTATTGATACCGCTCAACACGGCGTATACGCGATTCAGTCGCTTGATCCTGATTTCCGCATCCTTGCGCTCGGTGATGTCGGTGGCGACACCGCGATACCCTGTGAATCGGCCACTGGCATCAAAACCCGGTTCGCCGCTCACGGCAACAAACCTGGAACCGCCATCATCCATGTTGCGCCGGTACTCGAAATTACGGAAAGGTTTGCGCGCTTCGAGCAAGGCCTTGTGTTCGTTCCAACTTCCGCCGACCGGTACTATCCCGGGAAGCTCCCAACGACGCAGTCCGATCGCCTGAAACTGGTCCTCGCCCCACCCGCCTTCCCGCTCGCCACCGGAGAACCTCACGAAGCGAAACTCCTCGTCCTGCTGCCAGTACCAGTCGGAGGAGAGTTCGATCAGGCTGCGAAAGCGCGCTTCGCTGTCGCGCAATTCCTGCGTGGCCCGTTTGCGCTCGGTGACGTCGCGAATGATACTTATCACCAGGGGATCCTCTTCCGTCTCCAGCGGACTCAGGCTGATCTCGACCGGAAATTCACTGCCGTCCCGGTGCAAACCGAACAGGTCCATCCCCGATCCCATTGGCCGTGCACGCGGTTGCGAAAAAAAACCGATTCGCCGTTCCGGATGTTTCCCGCGGAAACGTTCAGGCACCAGAACCTCTATCAGCTGCCCCAGCAATTCCTCGCGGCGCCAGCCGAACAGATTGACGGTCTGGGCGTTGACCAGCACGATTTCGCCGTCGCGGTTCACGATCACCATCGCGTCGGGCGCGGACTCCAGCAGGTTCTTGAACTTCTGCTCGGCCTTTTTGCGCTCGGTGATGTCGCGAAAATACCAGATGCGTCCGTAATACCTGTGGTCCGCTCCGGTGGCCGGAGCGGAATACCGATCGACTACCCTTCCGTCTCTCAGCGTTACTTCTTCGCGACTCCTCTCGTCGCGGTGCTCGTACAGATATCTGACCCGGGCGACAAAGGCTTCCGGATTCTCGACTTGGGCAACAACCGATTCGAACACGGGTGCATCCTGGCGCGCGCTCACCAATTGTGGTGAGAGCCGCCAGAGGTCAATGAATCGCTGATTGTAAGAAATGATTTGTCCGTTCTCGTCGACCACGAGAATCGCATCGAGTGAAACCTCCTGTTGGGTCTGGAGGATCGTGTTCTTGAAATTTATTTCTCCCTGTGTCTGCTTGCGCTCGGTAATGTCCTTGGCAACACCGGCGATGCGTACGATCTTGCCGGCGTCGTCGTGGACAGGAAAGACTCTCGATCCAATCCAGCGCATCGAGCCATCCGGGCGCAAGATTCGGTACTCGCTTTCGAAAGCGCCCCGTGCCAGACCCTCGAGGTAATTCGCGTCAGCCGCGGCACGATCATCGGGGTGGATGGCGTCGGCCCACGATTCAGGATTGGCGTACAGGCTTTCACGGCTTCGCCCCCAGATTTCCTCATAGGCCGGGCTGACGTACAACAGGTGCTGGCTTTCCACGTCCTGCAGGAAAAACACGTCGCGGATGTTTTCCGCCATCTGTCGGAATCGGTTTTCGCTATCGATCAGGGCCTCCTGAGCCCGACGATGGGCCGCGCGCATTTGCGTCTCTTTCAGCTCACGTTCCAGTGCCGGAGCGAGTCGCTCCAGGCTCTTCTTCATCACGTAGTCGCTGGCGCCGGCCTTCATGGCATCCACGGCGGTTTCCTCGCCAATGGTGCCGGAAATAAGGATGAAGGGAATATCGAGGCCGGTGGCTCGGAAAATCTTGAGGGCATCCAGACCGGTAAACCCGGGCATCCTGAAATCCGATACGACCGCGTCCCACTGCCGCTCCGCCAACGCCGCTTTCAGCGCAGCGGCACTCTCGACGCGCTCGTGCTGCACGTCCACCCCCCCGCGCTTCAGTGCCCGGATCACAAGCCTGGCGTCGTCGTCCGAATCTTCGACGACCAGCAGTCGTATCGCCGTGCTCACTTCGTCGCCGGCTCCGGCGGCGGCTGATTCGTCATCAGCCAGTAGATGCCGATCAATTTCGCCGCCTCCAAGAACTCGGTAAAGTCCACCGGCTTGCGCACGTAACTGTTCGCGCCGAGCGAGTAGCAGGAGATCACGTCCTCCTCTTCTTTGGACGAGGTCAGGATCACCACCGGAACAAGCCTGGTCCGCTCGTCGCCGCGGATCGCCTTGAGCACGCCCAGGCCATCGAGTTTGGGAAGTTTGAGGTCGAGAACGATCAACGTGGGAAGCGGCTTGTCGGTCCGGTCGCTGAAGGCGCCCCGTGCAAACAGGAAGTCCAGCGCTTCGATGCCGTCGCGGGCCACGACAATCGGGTTGAGGATGTTGTTCCGCTTGAAGGCGCGCAGCGTCAGCTTCGCGTCGTCCGGGTTGTCCTCAACCAGCAGGATGGTCTTGTTGTCGACTCGAGTCATTTTCCAAGTCTCCTACGGTGAAAAAGAACGTCGCCCCTTCGCCTTCCTTTGCTTCCGCCCAGATTTTTCCGCCGTGCCTGTGGATGATCCGTTGGACGATTGCAAGGCCGATTCCCGTGCCGGAGAAATCCGCGGCGTGGTGCAGGCGCTGGAAAGCGCCGAAAAGCCGATCCGCGTGCGCCACGTCGAAGCCGGCACCGTTGTCGGCGACGAAACACAACTTTCTTCCGTCGCGTTCCAGGGTACCGACGCGAATCGTCGCGTTTTCGGTCTTGCCGGTGAACTTCCATGCGTTCCCGATCAGGTTTTGCATGGCAATCCGCATCAGCTCCGTGTCGGCGGTGATCGTCATGCCGTCCTCGATCGCCCATTCCACGGCTCGGCCGGAGCGGTCGCGTGGCAGGGATTCGACGACTCCGTGCGCTATCCCGGTCAGATCCACACGCTTCATTTTCAACTCGGCGCGCGTCACCTTCGACAGGCGAAGCAGATCGTCGATGAGCCGTCCCATGTGCTGACTTGCAGCACGAATGCGCCCCAGCGCATCCTTGCCTTCTTCGTCCAGCTTGTCGCCATAGTCCTCGATCAGCACCAACGAAAATCCATCCATGGCGCGCAGCGGGCCGCGCAAGTCGTGCGACACCGAATAGCTGAACGCTTCCAGTTCCGTGTTCAGTGCAGCAAGCTCCTGATTGCTGCGCTCGACCTGCGCGAGTGAATTTCGCAGCGATTGCGTCATGCTGCCGAGATCCCGTGTCAATTGGCCGATCTCGTCTTCACCTCCAAGGCCAAACTCGAAGTTCCAGTCCCCGGCGGCAACCTGCCGGGCCGCATGCTGCAGCCTGGCGGCCGGCACAAGCACATGGCGGTGGATCAACCACGATCCGCCGATCTTGATCATCGCGATCAGGGCCAGCCCCGAAAAAATCACGATCAGCAGCTTTTGCTGCGCGGCGTTGGCGCGCAGGGACGACAAGTCGATCAAATGAAAAGCATCTCTAAAGTTTTCCTGCTGGACGGCGAAAAGCCTGCTGAGCAGCGGTGCTTCGAGGCTCCGGATCAACTGGGCGCTCACAGCTTCCAGGCGGTCGTTTGCGGGGACCGACATCAGCTCGGCAAAGATTTGTCGCACCTGCATCCTCCTGTCCCGGATGCGCGCCAGCAATTCGCGCTCCGCCTGGTCGGAAAAATGGGCGGATGCAACCACGTGATCGGCGCGTTGCGAAACCTCGTGCCACTTCGCGCGCGTCTGTTCATTGTGGTTCAGAGCGTATTCGAGCGTCGCCAGTCTCAGACTGCTGAGCGTACGCGCGATCTCCGAGGCCTCGCGCCGCTGGCGGCCGGCGTCCTCGACTTCGATATAAGTCCACCAGATCGCCAGCGCGATAGCACCAATCACGGCCAGCTGAATCGCCGTTGCGACCCGTTCCCTGGTGCTGATCTTCATACGCACGTCCACAGTTTGCTTACCGTCGTCGCATGCGCCGCTGGGACGGTGAGAACAAGATTTGGACTTGCCAGGACCGAGGCGGCGTTCGCCCGAATCAGTCGACTGCGCGTAATGCCCTCCATTTCAGACCGGAATGGCGAGACCCGGCATCTCCGAGGTAAGGTCTTGGCGGCGCAGGCAAACCAGACAGGCACGACACAGATCGATTCGACATACCCAGCGGGCATCCCTGCCGTCATGATCGAAACACAATGTTCTGAAGTACTCGCAGACACGTGTCGTCTCCTGCTGTCTCCTTCCGGAACTTGGCATTATGCGCCTGTTTTATGGAATTGGTATGTACCCGCCGTCATAACTCGGCTTCACGCGTGACTGCCCGAGATAGGAACGGTCCGCCATGAATCGGCGGCAGTGACGCGGCGACTGGCCGATGAACTTGACGTCTCTCTGCCACATTGGACAGCGATGAGGCCAGTTCGTTCGCGCCCGTAACCACTCAATCGACGCACCGATCCCCGGTCGGATCCAGGTCGGGCAATGACTGGGGAATTACAACCTTTACCTTGGTAAGGTCAGCGGGAACCGTGCTGGGCAAGCACCTGATTCATCAAGCCCGGCGCCAGCTGGTTCCCTCCGGCCCGTCTTCGAGGACAATGCCGGCGGCCTTGAGTTCGTCGCGGATGCGGTCGGATTCGGCGAAGTTCTTCGCCTTCTTCGCCGTACTGCGGGCGCCGACTTTTGCTTCGATCTCCTCGTTGCTCAGGCCGCCGGCCGGCGCCGCCTGCAGGAAGATCCGCGGGTCGCGCTGCAGCAGGCCCAGCACACCGCCGAGCGCCTTGAGTTGCCCGGCCAGGGCCGCTTCGCCGCGATTGGCCGCGGTCGCCAGATCGAACAGCACGGCCATGGCTTCCGGGGTGCCGAAATCGTCGTCCAGCGCGGCCTTGAAGCGCACGGCGTGGGCTTCGTTCCAATCGACTTTGACTTCGCCGTCGACACCCTTGAGCGCGGTGTAGAGCCGCGTCAGCGCGTGGCGCGCATCGTCGAGATGCACGTCGGAATAGTTGAGCGGACTGCGGTAGTGGGCGCGCAGGATGAAGAAACGCACCACTTCCGGATCGTATTTCTTCAGCACCTCGCGGATGGTGAAGAAGTTGCCCAGCGATTTCGACATCTTCTCGTCATCGACGCGGACGAAGCCGTTGTGCATCCAGTAATTGACGAACTGGCACTGGTGGGCGCCTTCCGACTGGGCGATCTCGTTTTCGTGGTGGGGAAACTGCAGGTCCTGGCCGCCGCCATGGATGTCGAAGTGCTTGCCGAGCAGTTGCGAACCCATGGCCGAGCACTCGATGTGCCAGCCTGGACGGCCGGTTCCCCACGGCGATTCCCATTTCACTTCGGCCGGCTCGTCGTCGCGGGCGTGTTTCCACAGCACGAAGTCGAGCGGATCCTGCTTGCCGGCCATGACGTCGACGCGCTCGCCGG
>CAZYTN010000050.1:0-12265 GCA_964650115.1 uncultured Sulfuritalea sp. | reverse complement strand
TCGGTCTTGCCGAAGCCGACGTCGCCGCAGACCAGGCGGTCCATCGGCTTGCCGGATTTCATGTCCTCGATCACGGCATTGATCGCGCTCTGCTGGTCGGGGGTTTCCTCGAAGCCGAAGCCGTCGGCGAAGGCTTCCAGGTCGTGTTGCTTGAAGCTGAACTTGTGGCCTTCGCGCAGGGCACGCTGGGCGTAGAGGTGCAGCAGTTCGGCGGCGGTGTCGTGCACCTGTTCGGCGGCCTTCTTTTTCGCCTTTTCCCACTGGCCGGATCCCAGCGTGTGCAACTGTATGGATTCCGGATCGGCGCCGCTGTAGCGCGAGATGACCTGCAATTGCGCCACAGGGACGTAGAGCTTGGCGCCGTTGGCGTATTCGAGGTGGAGGAATTCCGTGTCGCCCTCGCCGAAGTCCATGTGCAGCAGGCCGAGGTAGCGGCCGACGCCATGGCTTTCATGCACCACCGGATCGGCCACCTTGAGTTCGGAGAGGTCGCGCAGCCAGCCTTCGAGGTTGGCGCGGCGGGCATCGGTGCGCCTTCCGCGCGGGCGAGCCGTGGCCGCGTAAAGTTCGTTCTCGGTAACGATGGCGATGCTGTCAAGCAGGACGCCGCCCGAGAGCGGGCCGACGCCGAGGATGAAGCGCGATTCGCTGGCGAGGAAGTTGGCGAAGTCGGTACAGGGTTCGGGCGCCAGACCGTACTCGGTGAGATAGTCGGCCAGGGTCTGGCGCCTGCCCGGCGATTCGGCCAGCAGCAGCACGCGGCCGGCATGGCTGGCGAGGAAGCCGCGCAGAGCAGCCAAGGGGTCGTCGGCCTTGCGGTTCACCGCCAGGGAAGGCAAGGTCGCCGTACCACCAGAACCGACTTTTACAAGCAATTGCGGCAGCGTCTTGGCAGCGACGAAGAATTCCTCGTCGCGCAGGAACAGCTCTGTCGGCGGCAGCACCGGGCGCGAGCGGTCGCCGCCGAGCAACTTGTAGCGGCCTTGCAGATCGGTCCAGAACTCGGCGATGGCGGTGGGCACGTCGCCGTGCAACAGCAGTACCGCATGGTCCGGCAGGTAGTCGAACAGCGTCGCCGTGGCGTCGAAGAACAGCGGCAGGTAGTACTCGATGCCGGCCGGCAGGATGCCGTTCGAGACATCCTTGTAAAGGCTGATGCGCGAAGCGTCGCCCTCGAAGGTTTCGCGGAAGCGCTGGCGAAAGGTGGTGCGGCCGGCATCACCGGCGGGGAACTCGCGTGCCGGCAGCAGGCGGATTTCCGGCACGGGATACAGGCTGCGCTGGCTGTCGACGTCGAAGCTGCGGATGGTTTCCACTTCGTCGTCGAACAGCTCGATGCGAAAGGGCAGTTGCGTGCCCATCGGGAACAGGTCCACCAGGCCGCCGCGCACGCTGTATTCACCGGCGGCGACCACCTGGGTCACATGCTGGTAGCCGGCCACGGTGAGTTGCGTGCGCAGCTTGTCGAGGTCCAGCCGCTCGCCCTTCTTCATGAAGAAGGTGTGGCCGGCGAGAAAGGCCGGCGGCGCCAGGCGCGTGACTGCGGTCGAGGCCGCCGCAATCAGCACTTCGCACTCATTGCGCGACACGGCGTATAGCGTCGCCAGGCGCTCCGAGATCAAGTCATGGTGCGGCGAGAAACTGTCATAGGGTAGGGTTTCCCAGTCGGGCAGCAGATGCACGCGCAGCCCGGGCTGAAACCAGGCGATTTCCTCGGCCAGGCGCTGGGCTTCGAGCGGACTCGCCGTCACCACCGCCAGCAGTTGGCCGGGGCGGGCAAGCTGCGCCAGCGCCAGCGCGTCGGCGGAAGCGGCGAGAGGCGGCAGATCGAGACGTTGGCCCGGTTTGGGCGGCGCGGGGAGGGACAGCAGGGACTTCATGATATGCGGCATGCCGCGATTTTTTCAGGAGGCCGCGAATTATACGCAGCGCCGCAGTGGCGACGCCGGCCTTGCCCGGTCGGTGCCGCTGTCATGCATCCGGCAAACAAATGCTGTTGAGCAGAGACCTTTATTGAGTTATGGCCATCGCAACGCCGGAGTCGACGCCAAACCCGATAAGCCGGCAATAACCATGTTCAAAGTAAGGAATGACGATTGCAACATTTGCTTTACATGTGATTGTTCATGCCTATACTAATCACAGGGAGATTGCCAAAGAAAAAATAGAGAAATGGCTGGGTTGCGCCGTGCCGTGTGCGCGGCGATCCGGTGCGGCGCAAGTGGAGGAGGACACAACATGGTTGCAACCATCTGGGATCCCGACACCGAGCAGGTCGCCGTGGTCATCACGCCCCACGCACCGCTCTCGTTGCGCGCCAGCGTGCTGATCCTGTTCCTGATCTGTACCCCGATCATGGCGGTGTCCGTGGTCAGCGGGCTGCTCGGCAGCTGGTATGCACTGCCCTTCTCCGCCGCGACGTGCATCGCTCTCTGCCTGGCCTTCCGTTCGGGATATCGCCGCACCCAATGTCGCGAAGTCGTCACCATGGCCAATGGCGCCGTCTCGATAGAACGCGGCCACCGATATCCGGAAAGCCGCTGCGCGCTCCCCGGCGACCATGCCTATGTGCTGCTCCACGATTCCGCTCCGGATGAGCGTCAACACCATCTCTATCTTTGCGCCGATGAACAGAAGGTCGAAGTCGGCGAATTCCTCGATGCCGGGGAGCGCTGCGAACTGGCCGGAAAACTGCGGCAGTTGATCCGCTCCGCAGGAAGCATGAGGCCGATCCTTACGGCATAAGCGGTGGCGGGGCCTGGTCGATGTGTGCCGCCAGTGCAAGTGGCAGCGCCACGCAGCCCATGCCATGGTTCATCTTCGCGCTGCTGGCCGCCGGGCGGTATCCCGGACTCAACCCGAGACGTCGCCGTGGGGCGCCGTACCCATGGTAATTCCGTGGTCGCGAGTTGTGAGCTTACCTCCAATGCGCCAGCGGAGCTCCCATTACCGCGCGAGCGGTTTAGGCCTCTGGCCGTTCCGAGACACCACCAGGCTCTCGTCAATGTCGCCGTTACTGACCGTCAAGATGCCAGGCCACTGGGCTCTTTCGATGCGTAGCGCCTGCTCAGAGGCCTCGGGACCATTGGTGAATATCAGAAATTGCCAAACGCGTGCCTCGGGTGCGTAGTCGGATCGTCATATTTTCCAATTGACCGCAGGGGAAGGGGATCGAATGGCTGAATGGAGCATTACGGTCATCGCAGGTCTGCTTGGTGTGTTGATCATCGCGGCGAATCTTCAGGGCATGTTTGGCGCTTGGCGCCAGACATGCAACGGAGAGACCAGGAGCTTCTCACCCATACCGCTGGTGGGCGGCGTACTGGGCGCAATCGCCGTCGGGAACTGTCCGCTGGAGGCGGTGCGTAATTGGTACATTCTGCCGCTGTTGCTCGACCCAGGCACCGGCCTTTATTTGTCACTCATGACCATCGCGGCCGGCTACGGCGCTGTCGACGGCTGGTTCGCCAGGCGGCGCAAGGTGTCCGACACACTCGATGCCAGCATCACCGGCCCGCTCGGACGCGCGCTGACCGGATCGATGCTGGGTACGGCTGTGGGCGACGCTCTCGGCCTGGCCTGTGAAGGCTTGAGTCCGCAACGCCAGTTGAAGATGTTTCCCTCGCTGGACCGCTATGGACTGCTATTCGGCACCGGCATGATCTCGGATGACACCGAACACACGGTTATGGTGGCGCAATCGCTGATTGAATCTGGCGGCGACGAGCCGGATTTCGCCCGCGATTTCGCCTGGCGCCTCAAAGGCTGGCTGCTGGCGCTGCCGGCCGGTGTGGGCATGGCGACCGGACGCGCAATTATCAAGTTGTGCCTGTTCATTCCGCCCACCTGCAGTGGTGTCAAATCGGCCGGCAACGGCCCGGCCATGCGGGCGGCGGTACTTGGTGTGGCTGTCGGCGACGATCCTGACAAACTGGAGCGCCTGAGCCGGATATCGGCGCGCATCACGCACCGCGACGAGCGAGCAGAACACGGTGCACTCACGGTTGCCATTGCCGCCCACCTTTCAGCCACTTCCTGCACTTTACTGGCAGCGCAGGAATTCGTTCAGGCAATGGCGGCGAGGCTGCCGCCCCGGAGCGAAATCCTGGCATCGATCCGCGCCGTAGCCGCGAGCCTTGCCGCGGGGGAACCCGCTGCAGAATTCGTTGCCGGGCTGGGGTCAAAAAATGGCGTGTCGGGCTACATGCTGCATACCCTGCCGGCGGTGCTGCACGTGTGGCTGCGCCATCAGGATGATTACATCGGCGGCGTTACCGAAATCATTCGGCTCGGCGGCGACTCTGATTCCACTGCCGCGATCCTTGGCGGAATCATCGGTGCACGCGTTGGGCGCGCAGGGATACCGCCACACCTGCTGCACAGCCTTCACGACTGGCCACGTTCGACAAACTTCATCGAGCGCGTCGCCCAGCGGCTTGCGCACGCAAGGTTGGCAGGCACCAGAATGCGCGAGGTGCGCTCATTCATATTTGCAACGCCGGTGCGCAACCTGCTCTTTCTGATTGTGGTGCTGGCACACGGATTCAGGCGCCTCTTGCCTCCCTATTGAGGGTTCCGCACAAGATTCAGCTGACCAGCATCGCACACCTTGGTTCCGCTCCGCCGGTGACGCCTATCGGTGGCGACCATCGCCGTGAATGATTGTTGTTGGCGGCAGCCGTCTTGCGGGGTTTCTTCGGTGGCTTGCGCAAGCGATAGCGCAGCCAGTCAACGAAGATCTTGAAATTCAGAACGCACACGCAGCCGCCGAGGACAAATACCGCCCATGGCAGCCAGACCAGCCCTTCGGGCACGGTTTCCAGTTCGCTTGGCGACAACGTGCATCAGACTTTCCGGTGGGTGGTCCATCGAGCGACGGCTTCCGGCCGCACGCATCCGCGGGTAATGTAATGAAAGTCGGCGCCGGCAGTACGGCGATTTCATGCTCCGGCGTGCAGCCTGACCGGAATCCGCTGCGGGCCGAACGGCTTGCCGAATACTCCGTAGCGCCCGGCGATGGCCGTGCCGCAATGCCGGCAATGTCCCGTGTCGTCGAGCGCATAGCCGAGGATGCGGTACCAGTCGCGCTGGATCACGGCCTTGCCGCAGCCGGGGCAGAGCGTTTCGTCGCCGGCCTTGTCATGCACGTTGCCGGTATAGACGTAGTGCAGGCCGGCGTCCATGGCGATGCGACGGGCACGGACCAGCGTCGCCGGCGGCGTGGCGGGGATGTCGCTCATTTTCCAGTCGGGGTGGAAGGCGGAAAAATGCAGCGGCACGTCGGGGCCGAGTTCCTTCGCGACCCAGGCTGACAAGGCTTTCAGTTCCTCGTCGCCGTCGTTCTTGCCGGGGATCAGCAGGGTGGTGATTTCAAGCCAGCAGTCGGTCTCGTGGTGGATCATGGCCAGGATGTCGAGCACCGGCTGCAGCCTGGCGCCGCAGAGCTTGACGTAGAAGTCGTCGGTGAAGGCCTTGAGGTCGACGTTGGCGGCATCCATTTTCGAATAGAACTCGCGCGCCGGATCAAAGTGCATGTAGCCGGCGGTGACCGCCACGGTCTTGATGCCGAGTGCATGGCAGGCGTCGGCGGTGTCCATTGCGTATTCGGCGAAGATCACCGGGTCGTTGTAGGTGAAGGCCACGCTCTGCGAGCCGTGCTTTTGCGCGGCGCGCGCGATGGCCTCGGGCGTGGCGTCGTCCATCAGGCGGTCCATGTCGCGCGACTTGGAGATGTCCCAGTTCTGGCAGAACTTGCAGGCCAGGTTGCAGCCGGCGGTGCCGAAGGACAGCACGCTGGAGCCGGGATGGAAGTTGTTGAGCGGCTTCTTCTCGATCGGGTCGATGCAGAAGCCCGAACTGCGGCCGTAGGTGGTCAGCAGCATTTCGCCGCCCTGCATGGCGCGGACGAAGCAGGCGGCGCGCTGGCCTTCGTGCAATTTGCAGTCGCGCGGGCAGAGGTCGCACTGGATGCGGCCGTCGTCTAGCTTGTGCCACCAGCGCGCGGGTATGCCGGCTAGCGGGGCATGGATTCTTTCCATTTCTGCACCTCGTAGCGTTGCAATTGAACTTCGGACGACCAGTAGTCGGCGGGAAGGCCGGCCTTCTGCTTTAGATGGGCCATGAACACGCGAGGTTCCGGCAATTGTTCCCAGACCTGCGGCAGGAAGGTGCTTCTCCTCTGCCCGGCAATGAGGATGATGCCGTCGATAGTGGGCCGCAACTGGCGCAGGGCGTCGGCTTCGTCGGTGAACGTCATCGGCTGCGGCGCGGTCAGCAGCGAGACCTCGACGCGGGTGCGCGGCAGTTCCTCCGCCTTGAGCGGCGCGAAGCGCGGGTCGCGGAAGGCCGCGGCGACGGCATTGGCGCGCACGTCCTGGTCGAGCGGACGATGCGCCTGCAGCGAGCCGATGCAGCCGCGCAGTTGCCCGTTCTGGGTCAGCGTGACGAAGGTCGCGCCGGGCTGGGCAAGCAGCGGGTGTGTCGGTTCGGCCAGCGTCGGCTGCATGAGGTGGGCCGCGATGGCATTGCGCGCGCGCACCAGCAGGGCCGGGCCGATGTCGGTCGCAACTGCATCGGGTTCGTAGAGGGCGAAGGAGGCATAGCCGACCACGCGCGACTTGTCGCCGGCGGTGTCGCCCGAATTGCATTGCGCGACGCGCTCGATTTTCAGACCGCGCCGGCGTGCCACGGCGATCAGGCCGTTGATCGGCAGCGCGCCGCAGGCCTGCTCGAAACTGGTCAGCTGTTCCAGTGCGAGGATGTGGTCGGCCGTGGCATGGTCGATCTGCCGTGCTTCGGCATAGCCATGGAAATGCGAGAGGTCGGAACTGATCACGATCAGGGTTTCCGGTCCGCCCCAGAGGCGGTCGATGACCTGGGCCACCTCGGCGGCGCCGGTCTGGCCGACCGCCAGCGGTATCAGTTGGAACTCGCCAAGCACGGTCTGGAGGAAGGGCAGTTGCACTTCCAGGGAATGCTCCTGGGCGTGGGCGGCATCGCTGGCGACGAGTTGCGGCAGGTCGGCCAGCGTGGAAATGGCGGCGCGGTCGAGCGGAATATTGCCCAGCGGCGTGGCGAAAGCCTGCACCGTGGGCGCCGCCAGTCCGCGCACCGAGACGCGGTGGCAGGGACCGAGCAGCACCACGCGACGGATGCGTGCGGCCAGCGGCGCCAGCAGGGCATAGGCCTTGCCGGCAGTGCTGCCGGAATAGACGTAGCCGGCGTGCGGCACGATCACCGCCTTGAGCAGGCCGCCCGGCACCGCTTGAAGAGTCGGCGCTGGCGGGACGGCGAGACAGGTGGCGAGGTCATCGCGCAGGCTGGCCGGATCGCCGGGATAGAACATGCCGGCAACTGCCGGCGGACGGGTGGCGGTGGCAGCGGTCATGGTCGTTTCACCAGGTCATCAGTAACAGACCGCCGACGAGACCGGCGGCGATGGCGGCCAAGCCCGGCAAGGTGCGGCGCGCCAGCGTCGCACCGCCGATGGCCACCACCAGTCCGGTCTTGAAGGCGAGATTGGAAAGCGTCGCCAGGCTTATCGCGGTGACGGTTTGCGCGGCTGTCAGCTTTTCCATGCCGAACATGCGCAGCGAGGACAGCGTGATCGCATCGACATCGGTCAGCCCCGACGCCAGCGCCAGCAGGTAGAGCCCGCGATTGCCGGCAATATCCTGCAGCCAGGCGGAAAGCACCAGCACCAGTGCATAAAGGCCGCCGAAGCTCAGCGCCGTCCTGATTTCCGTCGGATTGGCGACCTGCGGCAGCGGCAGTTCGTCGCCGCCCTGCAACTGGCGCCAGCCCCACAAAGTTGCAACGACGCCGAGCACCATGCCGCCGCCGAGCACGGCGAGCAGGGGCGGCAGAATCTCCGGCGCAACGACAAAAGAAACGACGGAGAGACGCACCAGCACCACGATGTTGGCGAGCAGGATTACCACCATCGCGGTGCGCGCGAGGTCGACGTGGGCGCGGGCATGGCGGGCGAAAATCATGGTCGTCGCGGTGGATGAAACCAGGCCGCCGAACAAGCCGATCAGCGCCGCCCCATGTTGCGCGCCAACGATCCGCAGCGCGGCATAACCGGCCAGCGATACGCCGGAGATCAGCACTACCATCCACCAGATGTTCTGCGGGTTCAGGGCCTGGTAGGGGCCGAAATCGCGGTCGGGCAGGATAGGCAGGATTACCAGGGCCAGAATGCCGAACTGCAGGATCGACAGCAGGTCGACATGCGTCAGGCTTTTCGAAATGCCGTGCAGCTGGGCCTTGAAGTAGAGCAGCACCGTGGTGGCAATCGACAGCATGACCGCGGTCGAGCTGTAGCCGAACCAGACCATCGCCCCGAGCGCGTAGCAGACCATCAGCGCGACCACGGACGTGGTGCCCGGATCACCCGTATCGAGCGGATCGGAGACGTGGGCGGCGATCATCATCGCGGCGATGGCGAGCAGGCCGGCGGCGAGTATCCAGCCGCTGTCCGTGATCTGCGCCAGCAGGGCGCTGATGCAGCCGAGCAGTCCGACCAGGGCGAAGGTGCGCAGGCCGGCCTTGAGGTCGGACTGGCGCTCGCGCTCGAGACCGATCAGCAGGCCGATGCCGATGCTGGTGGCAAAGGCCTGCAGGGCTTCATATCCGGCTTCGGCAGCGAACATGTGGTTTCTCGCGAATTACTCAAGGCCGATTGTATAGAATTGCGGCATGACCTATTTTGCACTGGTTCCCGCTGCAGGCTCGGGTTCGCGCATGCATGCGCTCTCGGGTCGCGCCGTGCCCAAGCAATACCTGCCGCTGGCCGGCCAGCCGATGATCCGGCACGCCCTGGCGGCATTGTGCGCCACTCCGGCGATAGCGCAGGTATTCGTGGTGCTGGCGCCGGACGATACGCATTGGCCGGCGGCCGCGATGGCGACGCTCGGCCCCAAACTGCGCGTTCTGCGCTGCGGCGGCGATACCCGCGCGCAAAGTGTCGCCAACGGCCTGCGGGCGATGGCGGACGAACTCGGCGGCCCGCTTGAAATTGGCGACGACTGGGTGCTGGTGCATGATGCGGCGCGGCCCTGCCTGACCGTCGCCATGGTCGAGAACCTGATCGCCGAGGTCGGCGCGGACGATGCCGGCGGCCTGCTCGCGGTGCCGGTCGCCGACACCCTGAAGCGCGCCGATGAAAATGGCCGCGTGCACCAGACCGTGCCGCGCGAGGGTCTGTGGCAGGCGCAGACGCCGCAGATGTTCCGCCACCGCTTGCTGCTCGATGCCCTCGATTTCGCGCCGCAGGTCACCGACGAGGCTAGTGCCATCGAGACTCTGGGCCTGTTGCCGCGCCTGGTCGCAGCCGATGCCAGCAATCTGAAGGTTACGTATCCGCTGGATCTGCAACTGGCCGAGTGGATATTGCAGAACCGGGACAAGGACCGCCAGCGGTGAAAGCCATGCTGCGTCTGGCGCTGCTGGCCCTGTTCGCAGTCGCAATGCCGCTACGGGCAGCTACGCCGGGCGAAGTGGAGATCGGCGGTACGCTGCGCGAGGCGACCATGCAGGGCTTGCTGGGGCCTTCGCGCAAGCTGTCCGAGTTCCGCGGCAAGCCGCTGATCGTCAACGTCTGGGCCAGCTGGTGCGGACCGTGCCGGGCCGAAATGGGCTCGCTGGAAAAGCTGTTCTGGCGCTATGAAGGCAAAAAGTTCGCAATGATCGGCATTTCCACCGACGACTACCGTGAGAGGGCCGAGGCTTTCCTGAAAAAATCACCGAGCAGCTTCAGCCACTTCATCGATAGCCGCTTGCTGCTGGAAAACATGCTGGGCGCGAATCGACTCCCGCTGACGGTGCTGGTCGATGCGAACGGGCGCGTAGTCGGCAAGTACTATGGCGCCAAGGATTGGGACAGCCCCGAGGCATGGGCGGTGATAGGCAAGGCCTTCGGCATCCGTCTGGTAGAAAAGCCATGATTCCGCAGGTCGCGACCGACGGCAGCGAGCCCGCGCGCGAGGAAATCGACGCCGTCGCCGAACCTGCCGTCATCGAATTCGGCGCGGCCCATTGCGGGCACTGTCGCGCCGCCCAACCGCTGATTGCCGAGGCGCTTGGGCGCAATCCGGATGTGCGCCACATCAAGGTCGAGGATGGCCCCGGTCGCAGGCTGGGACGGTCGTTTCGCGTCAAACTCTGGCCGACGCTGATCTTCCTGCGCCAGGGCCGGGAAGTCGCGCGCCTGATCCGTCCCGTCGATGCACAGACCATCGAACAGGCGCTGCGCCAGATCGATGCCGCCGAGGCAAAAGGAGATTCCTGAAATGAAGCTGCCATATCGTGTCGGCCAGGGCTACGACGTGCATGCCCTCGCGCCGGGGCGCAAGCTGATCCTCGGTGGCGTGCACATTCCCCATCATCAGGGTTTGCTCGGACATTCGGATGCCGATGCGCTGCTGCATGCGATTACCGACGCCATCCTCGGCGGCGCCGGCCTGGGCGATATCGGCGGCATGTTTCCCGATACCGGCTCGCAGTGGGAAGGGGCGGACAGCCGGACCCTGCTGCGCGCCGCCATGGATGCCGTGCGCAGCGCCGGCTGGCAGGTGGGCAACATCGACGCCACTGTCATCGCCCAGGCGCCGCGCATCGCCCCTCATGTCGAGGCCATGTGCGCCAACATCGCGGCCGATCTCGGCATTGCGGCCGCGGACGTGAACGTCAAGGGCAAGACCAACGAACGCCTGGGTTTCGAAGGGCGCAGCGAGGGCATCGCGGCGCATGTCGTGGCCATGCTGGTGCGCGTGGATCAGGTTTGAATGAGCGAGGCTCGCTCGCACCGGGTGTTTTTTGCGCTCTGGCCCGACGACGAGGCGACCGCTCATTTGGCGGCGCTGGCGCACGATCTGACGGCCGCCGGCGGCGGCCGGGTAATGCGCCCGAATGCGCTACATCTGACCCTGGCATTCGTCGGCTCGGTGACGCCGACCCAAATTCCCCGGCTTGAAGAAATTGCCGGCGCGGTTCGCGCCGAGTCCTTTGACCTGAGCCTCGACCGGCTCGGCTTCTGGCCGCAGCGCGGCATCCTGTGGGCGGGTTGCCGTTCGACGCCGGCGCCGCTGCGCCGGCTGGCCGGGGTGCTGGCCACCGACCTGCGCGTCGCCGGCTTTGCCATCGATCATCGGTCCGGCGCCGATCTGGTGCCCCACATCACTTTGGCGCGCCGTGCGCGCTGCGCATCGCTGCCCAGGCTGGGCACGCCGATCGGCTGGCGGGTCAGGGAATTGGCCTTGGTCGAGAGCCACCTGCATCCTTCCGCGGCGAGCTACAAGACGCTGGCCCGCTTTCCGCTCGCAGAGGCCAACGCCGGATGAACGGGCGGTCTGCTGCGCATATTCTGCAAGCACTGCACTAGAATCGCGTCATTGTTCCGGAGCCGATACCGTGGTCAATCTGTTTCATCCCAGAAAAACATCGCCGCGCCTGGATCGCCTGCACCAGCTCAGCCTGTTCGTCAATCTGACGCCGGCCGAGTTGCAGATCGTCGATGGCCTGCTGCATGAGCGCCACTACCTCGAAGGCGAAGTGATCTTCGACGAAGGCGAAGAAGGGCAGGCCATCTACATCATCGCCTCGGGGCAAGTGCTGATTTCCGTGACGGAGCCGGGAAATGGCCGGCGCGCGGCGCGGCCCGGTGTCAATGAGTCTGCGGCGTTTCATCCCCTGCGGCGCCAGGGGGATACCGGGCGCGTCGCGCAACTCGGTCCCGGTACCTTCTTTGGCGAACTGGCGCTGCTGGACAACTCGCCGCGCTCGGCGCAGGCCCGCGCCGCCAGCCCCTGTCAGTTGATCATTTTCTTTCGCGACGATTTCGTCAGCCTCCTCGATACCCACGCCCGTATCGCCTCGAAGATCTCGCGCCAGCTGGCCTGCCACCTCGGGGCACGGCTGCGCACCATGGCGCTGTCGATGAGCGCGCATCAGCATCTGCTGTAGCGGCGAACCATGAGCGCATCGTCGATCAAGGCGGCGAGGTCGCACGCTACGCACCATGGCTCCGGTCCCGTGGTCTGGGCGGCGATCATCGCCGCGACCTGCCTGCTGTTGCTGGTGTTCCAGAAGGTGCTGTGGCTGGTGGTGCCTTTCCTGCTGGCGCTGATCCTCTACTACTTCCTCTATCCCGCGGTCAAGGCGCTGATCTATCGCGGCATGAGCCGCGACGCCGCGGCAAGCATCGTCACCCTGGCGTTCCTTGTGCTGGTGGGAATCGTCGGCGTAGCCCTGATGCCGCGCCTGA
>CAZYTN010000049.1:0-12303 GCA_964650115.1 uncultured Sulfuritalea sp. | reverse complement strand
TCGCCAAGAACCTGACCGACATGCAGGTGGAAACCTCGATCGACGAGGCCGACGTAGGTCGCGTCCGCGTCGGGCAGAAAGCCGGCTTTACGGTAGACGCCTTTGCCGGCCGCCATTTCGAGGGCGAAGTGCGCCAGGTGCGCAAGGCCGCCACCGTGGTGTCGAACGTCGTGACCTACACCGTCGTAATTTCGGCGGCAAACCCCGATCTCACCTTGCTGCCGGGAATGACAGCCAATGTACGGATCATCACCGCGCAGAAGGACAAGGCGCTCAAGGTACCCAACGCAGCGTTGCGCTTCCGCCCGGCGGCCAACAACGATGAAAAGAAGTCGGCAGCCGCCGTGTCGCCAGCGCCGACTTCTGCCGCAGCCGTTTCGAGCAGCGGCGGCACAGGCAGTGGCGGCCTTGCGCAGCAGCGCGAGCGCCTCGTTGCCGAACTCAAACTCGATGCCGATCAAACGGCCAAGGTCGATGCCATCTTCGACAGCATGCGCGACAAGTTCAGGGCGGCGCGCGACCTGCCCGAAGCGGAAAAGGGCAAGGCGCAGGAACGCAATCGTGCCGAAATCCACGAACGGGTTTCGACGACCCTGACGCCGGAGCAGAAGAAACGCTACGACGAAATGGCCAGCGAGGCGCAGTCCGTGCGCGCAGGCAGTGGCGGTGGCAGCGGCCGGGTCTGGATCGTCGGCGAGGATGGCAGTCCGAAAGCGATCAGCGTTCGGCTCGGCCTGACCGACGGCAGCATGACCGAGATCGTTTCCGGCGAAATGAAAGAGGGCCAGGAAGTCATCGCCGGGCAGCAAACCGCGACGAAGCCAGCCGGCATGCCCGGTCCGCGGCTGTTCTAGGAATTCCCCGCATGAACGCCCCGCACGGCCGCCCGAAGGGGCGTCGGCCACAACCCGGAGCCGCGCAGCGGCGAAGCGCCGTCACCCACTCGCCTGGCGAGGGGGGCGTAGGCGGGGTTGCGCAAAGCACTGCTTTGCGCCGCCGAAGCCGGGCCGCTGTGCAAAGCGGCCCGTGGAACGGGGGAGTGTAGGCCAGTGAGCGCGCCGCTGATCCGGGTCGAGCAACTGACCAAGGACTACGTCATGGGCAGCAATGTGGTGCCGGCCCTGTGCGGCGTCAGTCTCGACATCGCAGCCGGCGAGTTTGTCGCCGTCATGGGTCCTTCGGGTTCCGGCAAATCGACCTTCATGAATCTGCTCGGCTGCCTCGATCACCCCAGCAGCGGACGCTACTGGCTGGACGGACAGGAAGTCTCACAGCTCTCCGGCGACGAACTGGCGCGCGTGCGCAATCGCAAGCTCGGCTTCGTTTTCCAGCATTTCAACCTGCTGGCCCGCACCTCGGCGCTGGACAATGTCGCCTTGCCCCTGCTCTACAGCGCGATGCCGCCGTCCGAACGAAGACAGCATGCCGAGCAATGCCTCGCCCAGGTCAGCCTGGAAGAACGCCTGGACCACCACCCGGCGCAGCTCTCCGGCGGCCAGCAGCAGCGCGTGGCAATTGCCCGCGCGCTGGTGAATGATCCGCAACTGGTCCTCGCCGACGAACCCACCGGGGCGCTGGATTCACGCACCAGCGTCGAGATCATGGCTCTGCTGCAACAGCTCAACCGCGACGGCATCACCATCGTCGTGGTGACCCATGAGCACGACGTCGCCCACTTCGCCGGACGGATCATCGGCTTTCGCGACGGCAAGGTGATCGAAGACAAACCCAACGTCGCCAACGACGCTGCGGCGCTGCTCGTATGAATTTTGCCGCAACGCTACGCATCGCCCTGCTCGCGCTGCGCGTGAACAAGATGCGCTCGGCACTGACCATGCTGGGCATCATCATCGGCGTCGCGGCGGTGATCATCATGATTGCGGTCGGCGGCGGCGCCCAGGCACGCGTCGAAGACCAGATACGCAGCCTCGGCTCCAACATCATCATGGTGCTTTCCGGCTCCATGACCTCGAGCGGTGCCCGCGGCGGCAGCGGTTCGCAGCCAACGATTACCGAGGACGACGCCTACGCGCTGAACCGCGAGATCGATGAAATCCAGGCCGCCGCACCGTCCCTGCGCGGCAGCGGACAGATAGTGGTGGGCAATGCCAACTGGTCCACAGTGTTCTACGGCACTTCGCCGGAGTATCTCGAAGTCCGCGAATGGACCGTAGTCGAAGGCCGCGGCTTCGAGCAGGCGGAAATCAATGGCGCCGGCAAGGTGGTGCTGCTGGGACAGACCGTGGCAAAAAATCTCTTCGGCGACGCCAGCCCGATCGACCAGGTGGTCCGCGTGCGCAAGGTACCGCTCACCGTGATCGGCCTGCTCGACCGCAAGGGGCAGAACATGATGGGCCAGGATCAGGACGACATCATCCTGATGCCGATCAGCACGGCCAGGAAGCGCGTGTTCGGCTCGGCGCAGCAGGCCAAGAGCCGCAGCGTGGGATCGATCATGGTCAAGGTCAGGGACGGCGTCGACATGGGCGCGGCGGAAGCGCGCATGCGCGAACTGCTGCGTCAGCGCCATCGCCTGCAAACGGGCCAGGACGATGATTTCTACGTGCGCAACCTGTCCGAGATTCTCCAGGCGCAGGAAGCCTCCTCGAAGGTGATGTCGCTGCTGCTGGCGGCCGTCGCCTCGGTCTCGCTGCTGGTGGGCGGCATCGGCATCATGAACATCATGCTGGTCTCGGTCACCGAGCGCACGCGCGAGATCGGGCTGCGCATGGCCGTCGGCGCGCGCGCGCGGGACATCCTGACCCAGTTCCTGGTCGAAGCGGTCACCCTGTCGCTGATCGGTGGCGCCATCGGCATCCTGCTCGGTGTCGGCGGCGCCATGGCGATTGCCGAACTCGCCGGATGGCGCACCGAGCTCTCGGGCAGCTCGATCGTGCTCGCGGCGGGATTTGCCGGTGCGATCGGCATATTCTTCGGCTACTACCCGGCCAGGAAAGCCTCGCGCCTGCTGCCCATCGAAGCACTGCGCTACGAGTGAGCGGAGGACAAATGGCTGAAGAAGTCGAACTCAAGCTGGCACTCGCAGAGGCCCATCAGCCGCGCTTCCTGCGCCATCCCCTGCTGAAGCAGGCCAGCGACCGTCATGTCGAGACGCTCGACAACATTTATTACGATACGACGGAGCTTTCACTGCGCCGCCGCGGCATTGCCCTGCGTTTGCGCCGCAAGGGGCGCGACTGGCTGCAAACCGTCAAGCTGGCGGGAAGTTCGGCCGCCGGCCTCTCCAGCCGGCCCGAATGGGAAACGCCCTACTGCGGGCATTTCGATTTCTCTGGCGTTGAGGATTCATCCGTGCGCGAATGGCTGCAGCGACCCAAACTGCTGGCGCGTATCGTCCCCATCTGCGAAACGCGCTTTCGGCGCATCACCTGGAAATTTCCTGCTGCGCCCGGTGCCGTGCTGCTGACCCTGGATCGAGGCTGGGTCATCGCCAACGGTCGCCGCGAAGCCATCTCCGAAGTGGAACTGGAGCTTGCCGGCGCGCCGGTGCATGCGATCTTTGCCTTGGCCACCCAACTCGCGCAGCGCGCAGCCCTGACGCCATCGGTATTGTCCAAGGCGGAGCGCGGCTATCGCCTGCATAGCGGGGCGCCACCGACGCCATTCAAGGGGCAAGCCGTCGCGCTGTCCGCGGCAATGACACCGTTCGAAGCTTTTCGCCGCATTGCCATGTCATGCCTCGAACACCTGCAACAGAATCATTCCGGCGCCTTGTGCAGCGGGGATCCGGAATACATCCACCAGATGCGAGTCGCAACGCGCCGGCTTCGCGCTGCCTTGCGACTTTTCGCTCCCGTGCTGCCGGAAAATCTTGCCGAACCGCTGCGCGCACCGCTGTTCGCCTTGATGAAGCAGTTGGGTCGCACCCGCGACCTCGATGTACTGCTCACTGAAATCGTCAATCCGGTGCTGGCCGCCCTGCCCAATGAACCGCGGCTGCCGGCACTGGCAAGCGATATCACCAACCGCTGCTACACGGCGCGCGCGCAGGCGATTGCCATGCTCGCCAGGCCCGACTACGGGCGCATGCTGCTGACCACGCTCGAATCGCTGCACGCCAGTCCGGCCGCCGACCAGACCATGGTCACGCTGAGCAATTTCGCCTCCCGACGACTGCAACGCCTGCGCAAGAAGATGCGACGGCTGGCCCTGGCGGCGCATGTTGACGCACCCGCGGCGCTGCACGCCCTGCGCATCGGTGTCAAGCGACTGCGCTATGCACTGGAATTCTTTTCGCCCCTGGCGCCAGAGGCCGCATCGCTTCGCGTTTTGAAGCTGCTCACATCCCTGCAGGACACGCTGGGCCAACTCAATGACCTGGCCAATGCCGGCGCCATGCTGATGGACTGTGCCGGAGAGGACCCCAGACTGCGCGAGGCAGTGACACTGATCGGCGGCTGGCACGGCCCGCGCTACGCCGGGTTGCTGGAGAGCATTTCGCCCGAATTGGCCGGCCTGGCCCGGCTGCGCCTGCCGCCGCTTGCCGCCGCTTAACCGGTTTGCAACAAGGATATTGCATGATCGGCCGCATAATGGAGGAGATACATCGATGGAACTGATACTCTGGCGTCATGCCGAAGCCGAAGAAGGTGACGGCAAGCTTCCGGATGGCAAGCGACGGCTAACCGCACGCGGCCACAAGCAGGCGAAAAAAGTCGCGCAATGGCTGCAGCAGCATCTGCCGCGCAAACGCAAAGTACTTGTCAGCCCGGCCGAACGCACCCAGCAAACTGCGCACGCCCTGGAACTGCCCTACGAGATCGAACCCAGGCTCGGCCTGGGCGGTTCCGCGATGGATGTGCTGACAGTGGCCGGCTGGCCCGATCAGAGTGGCGCGGTGCTGATCGTCGGGCACCAGCCGACCCTCGGGCGTGTGGCTGCACTGCTGCTCGGGGGCACGGAAGCGGACTGGCCGGTCAAGAAAGGCGGAGTCTGGTGGTTTGCCAGCCGGGAGCGCGCCGGCGAGAGGCAAACCGTGTTGCGCGTGGTACTCAATCCGGATTTCGCCTGAATCATCGCGTCGACGCCGGCTCCGGCCTCATACCCGGTTTCATACCAGTTGCCGAAACCGGCATCTTTTGATATTTTAGACATCGATATATTAATCGGACTGCGCACGCCAGCGCCATAACTCCATGTCAAAAAAATCCGCTTCCGCCGCTTCCGACACCGAAACTCGCGCCACTTCGGAACATGCGCCCGACTTGCGGCTATGGTTGCGCACTCTGGCCTGCACCAATCTGATCGAGAACCACATCCGCACGCGCTTGCGCGCGGAGTTCGGCATCACGTTGCCGCGCTTCGACCTGATGGCGCAGTTGGAGCGTTCTCCGCAGGGCCTCAAAATGGGCGAACTGTCCAAGCGCATGATGGTGACCGGCGGCAACGTGACCGGGATTACCGATCAACTCGTGGCCGAAAAACTGGTGGTGCGCGAAGACAGTCCGAAGGACCGCCGCGCCTACATCGTCAAGTTGACACCGGAAGGGCGCCGTAGCTTCCGCAAAATGGCCGAGGCCCATGAAACCTGGGTGGTCGACCTGTTTGCCGGGATCGACGAGAAGCAGCGCAGCCAGCTGTATGACTTGCTGGCAGCCCTCAAGGCGAGCGCTTCAAAGGTGGCGGCGAAGAAGTAATCCGCTGCCGGCGGCTCAGGGCGCCGGATTGCAATAACGCAAATGCAGCGCCTCGATCTGCTGCAAGACTTCATCCGCAAGTAAGACCTCGCAAGCGGCAATATCCTCGCCCAGTTGCTTCAGCGTCGTGGCGCCGATGATCGTGCTGGCGACAAACGGGCGTGCGGCGACAAAGCCCAGCGCGAGTTGCGTCGGGGTCAAATCGTTCGCGCGTGCCAGTTCAGCATAGGCCGCCACAGCGGGCTGCACATTGACCTTCGAGTAGCGCTGGGCGAAGCCCTGGAACAGGGTCAGGCGGCCGTGGGCCTGAGCATCCGCCAGATATTTGCCCGACAGCAGGCCGAAGGCCAGCGGCGAATAGGCGAGGAGCGCGACACTCTCGCGAAAGCCGATCTCGGCCAGCCCCGTTTCCCAGGTCCGGTTGAGCAGGCTGTAGGCATTCTGTATCGAAACCACGCGCGGCAGACCGTGCTTCTCCGCCTGGTGCAGGAACTGCATCACGCCCCAGGGCGTTTCGTTGGACAGTCCCACATGGCGCACCCGTCCTTCCCTGACGAGTTCGGCCAGCGCCGACAGGGTTTCCTCGATCGGCACGAAGGTGCGTTCCTTCCCGGGCTCGAACTGGTACTGGCCGAAAATCGGCGTATTGCGATCCGGCCAGTGCAGTTGATACAAGTCGACGTAGTCGGTTTGCAGGCGCGCCAGTGAGCCTTCGATGGCGGCGCGGATATTCTTCCGGTTGAACGCCAGTTCGCCGTTCCTGATCCACTTCATGCTGCGGCCGGGGCCGGAAATCTTGGTGGCGAGGACGATCCTGTCGCGCGCCTGGCGCCTCAGCCAACTGCCGATGTAGGTCTCCGTCTTGCCATAGCTTTCGGCATCCGGCGGCACCGAGTACATCTCCGCCGTATCGATGAAGTTGATGCCATTGGCAAGCGCAAGGTCGAGCTGCCGATGGGCATCCTCCTCGCTGTTCTGGGTGCCGAAAGTCATGGTGCCGAGGCAGACCCGGGAAACCTTGAGATCGCTGCTGCCAAGCGTGCTGTATTGCATCGCCGCTGTTTCCTTTTTTTCCGCCAGAGCGCTATTCTATGGCGAGGATAAACCGGATCAACAAGGACCGCGCGCGAAAGCATTCGCATGCTGACTCCGCAACAACTCGACCATCAATACAACGCCCGCGCCGCAATCCCGGATCATCCCGGGATATTTGCGCGATGGCGCGCCGACTCGCGCGCCGTTCGCAATGAGCTGCGCTGCGAAGCGGACTATTATTTCGGCCCATCCCCTGCCGAAACTCTCGACCTCTATCCCGCCGCCGTGCCGAATGCGCCGTTGCTGGTTTTCATTCACGGCGGCTATTGGCGTTCGCTGGACAAGCAGGATTTTTCCTTCCTGGCGCCGGCCTTCGTAAGTGCCGGAGTCGCCGTGGCCATGCCCAACTACGGCCTCGCCCCGGTGACGCCGATCGCGGAAATGGTACGGCAGATGCTGCGCGCAATGGCATGGCTTTACCGCCATGTGCCGGAACTGGGTATCGATCGGCGTCGCATCGTGGTGGCCGGGCATTCCGCCGGCGCGCAGCTTGCCGCCATGATGCTGGCCGCCGACTGGCCGCTCATGGCAGGCGATCTTTCCCGGGATCTGCTGTGCGGCGCCGTGTGCATTTCCGGCATCTATGACCTGCAAGCCCTGGTTCGCGCGCCCTTCCTGCAGGAAGACCTCCGGCTCGATGAAGCGGCCGCGCAGCTCGTCAGCCCTGTCGGCTACCTGCCCGGACTTTCAATACCGCTGATCACCGCCGTCGGCGGCGAGGAGAGCACCGAGTTTCAGCGCCAGAACCGTCTCATCCGCGAGGCCTGGCCGCATTGCTTCCGCCAGGACCTGCCGCTGCCCGGCCGCCATCACCTGGCGAGCGTCGAGGCTCTGGGCGACCCGGCTCATCCCTTGTTCCATGCCACGCTGCGTCTATTGGGAAATACGCCATGAAAAAACTTGCCGCCGCTCTGCTCGTCGTCGTCGCCATCATCGGTGCCGCCGTTTTCTGGCTTTCCGGCAACATCGACGGCCTGATCAAGGACGCCATTGCAAGTTACGGCAGCGCCATGACGCGGGCAAAAGTCAGCGTCGATGCGGTCAAGGTCGCGCCCGCCGACGGCAAGGGCACGCTAGGCAATCTCGTGATCGGAAATCCGGCGGGCTTCAAGACGGCATACGCGATGAAGGTAGGCCGGATCGACGTCGACATCGACATCGCCTCGGTCGCCCGGGATGTCATCGTGATCCGCCGCATTGCAATCAACGCCCCAGACGTGAGCTACGAAAGGGGCGACTCGATGACCAACTTCGATGCCATCCAGAAGAACATCGCGAGCTATCTCGGCCCCGCCGACAGCAAGAAGGATGGCAAGAAACTCATCGTTGAAGTACTGACCATCCGTGGCGCCAAAGCCGAGGCCAGCGCCGCCTTCATGAACGGCAAGACCGTGAGCGTGCCGCTGCCCGACATCACCCTGAAGAACCTCGGCAAAGCCAGGGGCGGCATCACACCCGGCGAACTGGGGCAGGAAGTGGTCGGGGCATTGAAGGCAAAGCTCGGCAGCGCGGTGAACTTCGACCGGCTGTCGAAATCCGCCGGCGCAGCCGCCGACAAGGCCGGCTCTGCCGTCAAGGGCCTGTTCAAGTGACGGGCGGCGGAGCGCGTACCACGGCCGCCTGCTGCCTGTAATACAATACAGGCCTTGCGCGCCCTGCCGGTTGGCGCCCGATCCGGCATTCCGCCGCATTTCCCTCAAGCGCTTCGCCGCCTGAACCGGTTCCCCGCGAGGGGCAGGCCGATTCAGGAGTTCATTTGAACGCGACCACACCAAGCATTGCCCCTTCCGCCGACGCCACATTCGACCCAAGCCCGGACGCCACGCCGGATGCCGTGCCGCCAGCGCCGACTTTTGACCAACTCGGGCTGCTGCCCGAATTGCTGCGCGCCATCCAGGATGCCGGCTACACGACGCCGACACCGATCCAGGTCCAGGCCATCCCGATCATCATGGCCGGCAAGGACGTCATGGGCGGCGCCCAGACCGGCACCGGCAAGACCGCCGGCTTCACCCTGCCGCTGTTGCAGCGTCTGGCGCGCCATGCCAGCAGTTCGCCCTCGCCCGCCCGCCATCCTGTACGCGCCCTGATCCTGGCACCGACGCGCGAACTGGCGATGCAGGTGCATCAGAGCGTGGTCACCTACAGCAAACACCTGCCGCTGCGCTCGGTCTGCATCTACGGCGGTGTCGACATCAGGCCGCAGATCGCCGAGCTGCGCGAGGGCCGCGAGATCGTCGTCGCCACGCCGGGCCGGCTGCTCGATCACGTGCAGCAGAAGAGCGTCAGCTTCAATTTCGTCGAGGTGCTGGTGCTCGATGAAGCCGATCGCATGCTCGACATGGGCTTCATTCCCGACATCAAGCGCATCCTCGCCATGCTGCCGAAGGAACGGCAGAGCCTGCTGTTCTCGGCCACCTTCTCCAACGAGATCAAGAACCTCGCCGACAGCATGCTCAAGGCGCCGCAACTGATCGAGGTCGCGCGCCGCAACATGGTGACCGAGACCGTGACCCATCGCGTCTACCCCGTGGCGTCCGACCTCAAGCGCAGCCTGCTGGTGCATCTGCTGACGCACGACGAGGAAAACGTCAAGCAGGTGCTGGTCTTCGTCGGCACCAAGTTCGGCGCCAGCCGCCTGGCGGTGTACCTCGAACGCCAGGGCATCGCCGCCGACGCCATCCACGGCGACAAGAGCCAGCAGCAACGCACCGAGGCGCTCGAAGCCTTCAAGTCGGGCAAGATCCGCGTCCTCGTCGCCACCGACGTCGCCGCGCGCGGACTCGACATCGACGACCTGCCGCACGTGATCAACTACGAGCTGCCGCACACCGCCGAAGACTATATCCATCGCATTGGCCGCACCGGCCGCGCTGGCAAACCGGGCGACGCCACTTCGCTCTTCGCACCGGAAGAAACCCAGCGCTTGACCGACATCGAGAAGCTGATCAGGCGCAAGATCGACCGCGTCGAAATCACCGGCTTCGCCGAGCTGGCGCCGGTGCGCGAAAGCGCGCCGAGCAATCGCGGCCACCGTCGCGAGCACCTCGAGCGTGCCCGCGAGAAGGCACGCGAGCGCGATCGCGCGCTGACGCTGGAAGGCAGCCGGCCAGCCGGGCGCGAGCTGCCCAGCCCCGCCGCCCATGTGCCGCGACTTGACCCGCGCCTGCCGAAACTCGACTTCGACCCGAACAAGCCCTACGTCAGCAAATCCGCAAGCGTCGAGGCCAGCACCGAGAAGCCGCCCGCAACGCGCCCGCAAAAACCCGTGGCCGCGCTCCTCGGCGGATTCGGCAAAAAGTAGCAGGATCGGCCATGCGCGGTGCGGCAGCATGGCAGCTCGATGCGCGGCCGACCGGAGTCGACGGCCCGGATACTCTGTTCATCGTCCTTGGCGGACGTTGGCGCATCGACCAGGATTTGCCCTCTGCCGATACCCTGAAAGCCAGTCTGGCGGCACCGGTTCGCCGCCTCGGTTTCGATGCGAGCG
This sequence comes from uncultured Sulfuritalea sp., assembly GCA_964650115.1. Lineage (GTDB taxonomy): Bacteria > Pseudomonadota > Gammaproteobacteria > Burkholderiales > Rhodocyclaceae > Sulfuritalea. The sequence goes on along the minus strand of CAZYTN010000049.1, from coordinate 2,061 downwards.
GACTCACCGACTGGGATTCCGGCCTGCTGACCTTCGTCTCCGGCATCGGCAAGTCCTGTGCGGATCGCGGCATCACGGTCGATTACAGCGGCTTGCCGCCGGGGGCGCAGCGCCTGCTGGCAATGGCAGCGGCCGTGCCGGAACAGAAGCTTGCCGGGCGTCCTGCCGGTCCGCAGGGTCCGTTCGCGCAGGTCGGCGAGGTGACCCTGGAGTTCTTTCGCGGCGCGCCGCAGATGCTGGGTTTTCTGGGCGAGGTGGTGCTGTCGCTGCTGCGACTCTTCTCCGGCCGCGCCCGCTTTCGCGCCCGCGACCTGTGGCTGGAGATCGAGGAAGTCGGGCCGCGCGCGCTACCCATCGTCTCGGTGATCAGCTTCCTCGTCGGACTCATCCTCGCCTACCTCGGCGCCGACCAGCTGAAACTGGTCGGGGCGCAGATATTCATCGCCGACCTGGTGGCCATCGGCATGGTGCGCGAGGTCGGCGCGCTGATGACCGGCATCATCATCGCCGGCCGCACCGGCGCCGCCTTTGCCGCCCAGCTCGGCACCATGCAGGTCAACGAGGAGATCGATGCCTACAAGACACTCGGCATCTCGGCAATCGATTTCCTGGTGCTGCCGCGCATGCTGGCACTGATGCTGATGGTGCCTCTCCTGACGCTCTACTCGGGCGTCATCGGCATGCTGGCGGGATTGCTGGTCTCGGTCACCATCTTCGACATCGGCGTCTTCGAGTACTACACGGAAACCTTGCGTGCGCTGGAGTTCAAGCAGTTCGCCGTGGGCCTGTCCAAGGGCACGGTGTATGGCGCGATGATCGCCTTCGCCGGCTGCCTGCGCGGCATGCAATGCGGACGCAGCGCCGAGGCGGTCGGCCATGCGGCCACCTCTGCCGTGGTCACCGCCATTCTGCTGATCACGATCGCGGCGTCGATCATGACCATCGTGTACTACCAGCTGGGAATTTGAAAGTAATGGCCCCCCACGCTCGCAAACCCGGCTCGCTGCCCCCCGCAGTGGGGAGCATGTTTCCTTGGGGCAGCGCGGCGGAATCATGATGAACGGCCCAGCCCACATCGAGGTACGCGACCTCTCCATGGCCTATGGCGACTTCATCGTGCAGCGCGGCCTCGATTTCGTGGTGAACAAGGGCGACATCTTCGTCGTCATGGGCGGCAACGGCTGCGGCAAGACGACGCTGATGCGCGCCCTGGTCGGCCTGCAGCGGCCGGTGGCCGGCTCGGTGCTATACAGCGGCGAGGATTTCTGGAACGCCGCAGAGGACGAGCAGCAAAGGCTCAAGCGCCGGCTCGGCATCCTGTTCCAGGGCGGCGCGCTGTGGAGCTCGCTGACGCTGGCGGAGAATGTCGCGCTGCCGATTGCCGAATACACCGGCCTGCCGCCGGCCCGGGTGGACGAAATCGTCGCCTTCAAGCTGGCGCTGGTCGGGCTGGCCGGCTGCGAGGATCTGTACCCGGCCGAACTGAGCGGCGGCATGAAGAAGCGCGCGGGACTGGCGCGGGCGATGGCGCTCGATCCCGACATCCTGGTCATCGACGAACCCTCCTCCGGCCTCGATCCGCTGACGGCGCGGCGCCTCGACGAGCTGATCATGGAACTGCGCGACAGCCTCGGCACCACCATCGTCGTCGTCACGCATGAACTGGCCAGCATCCTCAGTATCGGCAACAATTCGATCTATCTCGATTCCGAAAGCCACACCATGATCGCCACCGGGCATCCGCAGGACGCGCTGAGGAACGGCCACCCCAAGGTGCGCCACTTCCTGACGCGTGGCGGTAGTGTGTCACCTCCTCGCCACAACGGCCCTATGGAGAAAGCATGAGCCGCAAAGCCAACCCCACCCTGATCGGCGCCTTCGTCCTCGGCGCCCTCGCGCTGGCGATCATAGCCACGCTGCTGCTGGCCGGCGGCAGCTGGTTCGGCGAACGCAAGCAGCACGTGTTGTATTTCGCCGGCGCGGCACAGGGCCTGCAGGTCGGCGCACCGGTGGTCTTCCTCGGCGTCAAGGTCGGCACTGTCAAGCAGATCCAGCTCGGTC
>CAZYTN010000048.1:11259-12447 GCA_964650115.1 uncultured Sulfuritalea sp. | reverse complement strand
GCCGCGGAAAAGGCCCTCAAGCGCGCCGGCATGAAGATCGGCGACATCGATCTGTTCGAGCTCAACGAGGCCTTCGCCGCGGTGGTGCTGCGCTTCATGCAGGTGCTCGATGTCGCGCACGACAGGATCAACGTCAATGGTGGCGCCATCGCCATGGGCCATCCGTTGGGCGCCACCGGCGCCATGATCCTCGGCACCCTGCTCGACGAAATGGAAAAGCGAAATGTCGCCATCGGCCTTGCCACGCTCTGCGTCGGCGCGGGAATGGGTACAGCCACGATCATTGAGCGAGTCTGAGATGCTGAACTACACCGTCGATGCAGAGGGCATTGCCACCGTCGAATTCGACTATCCCGACAAGTCGCAGAACATCCTCAACAGCGCTTCGATGACGACTTTTGTCGAGGCCTGCCGCATGGCACTGGCCGACCCTTCCGTCAGGGGCCTGCTGGTCTGCTCGGCGAAGAAGGATTTCATCGCCGGCGGCGATCTGGCCGAACTCGGCGCGGTCACCGACTCGGCGGCTTTTCATGCCGCGATTGGCGACTGGCACAAATTCCTGCGCGCCCTCGAACTGGGCGGCAAACCGATTGCCGCGGCCTTGAACGGCAGCGCGCTGGGCGGTGGCATGGAACTGGCGCTGGCCTTTCATTACCGCGTCGCCGCCGACAACCCGAAGGCACGCTTCGGCTTTCCCGAAGTTACTCTGGGCCTGCTGCCCGGCGCCGGCGGCACGCAGCGCCTGCCGCGCCTGATCGGCATGCAGGCGGCGGCGCCGTTGCTGATGGAAGGCAAGCGCATCACGGCGGCCGAGGCGCTGAAGATCGGCATGGTCCACGCCATCGTGCCCATGGGCGAGGAACGCCAGGCGGCGCACAGGTGGCTGCTCGACGTGATCGCTGCCGGCGCCAAACCTCTGCAGCCCTGGGATAGCAGGGATTTCAAAATCCCCGGCGGCGGCCCGAACACGCCCCACGGCATGCAGATGCTGATGGCGGCCAACGCCATGCTGCGCGAGAAGACCTGCGACAACTACCCGGCGCCGAAGCACATCCTGTCCTGCATCTATGAGGGCCTGGCGACTGACTTCGACACGGGCATGGCGATCGAGGCGCGCTACTTCACCAACCTCGTGATGTCGCCGGTGTCGAAGAACATGATCCGCAGCCTGTTCTTCGGCATGCAGGA
>CAZYTN010000048.1:0-11159 GCA_964650115.1 uncultured Sulfuritalea sp. | reverse complement strand
TGATGTCGCCGGTGTCGAAGAACATGATCCGCAGCCTGTTCTTCGGCATGCAGGATGCCAACAAGCTGGCTTCGCGGCCTGCCGGAATTTCGCCGCAGAAGTTCTCGAAAATCGGCATGCTCGGCGCCGGCATGATGGGAGCGGGAATCGCGATGTCGACGGCGATGGCCGGCATGGCCGTCGTGCTGCTCGACACGACGCAGCACGCGGCGGAAATGGGCAAGGACTACGCGCGCAAGCAGTGGGGCAGGCAGGTCGCCAAGGGGCGTTTGGCGCAGGAAGCGATGGACAGCATGTTGGCACGCATCCATCCCACCGTCGACTATGCCGACCTGAAAGGCTGCGAACTCATTATCGAAGCCGTGTTCGAGAAGCGCGAGATCAAGGCCGCAGTGACGAAGCAGGCCGAGGCGGTGATCGCGCCGGATGCGATCTTTGCCTCCAACACCTCGACCTTGCCGATCACCGGCCTGGCCGAAGCGTCGGTGCGCCCGGCCAACTTCATCGGCCTGCATTTCTTTTCGCCGGCGGAGAAGATGCCGCTGGTCGAGATCATCGTCGGCAAGGCTACCTCGGATGCCACGCTGGCGCGTTCCATGGACTTCGTGCGCGCCATAGCCAAGACGCCGATCGTGGTCAATGATTCGCGCGGCTTCTATACCAGCCGTGTTTTCGGCACCTATGTTTCGGAAGGCATGGCCCTGCTGGAGGAGGGCGTGCCGCCGGCGCTGATCGACAAGGCCGGGCTGATCGCCGGCATGCCGGTGGGGCCGCTGGCGCTGGCGGACGAAATCTCCATCGAACTGGTGCACAAGATTGCCCAGCAGACCCGCGCCGATCTGGGCGCGGCCTATGTCGAACGCGCGGCCGATCGCGTCGCGGCGAAGATGGTGGTGGAGCTGGGCCGCCTGGGGCGCAAGTCGGGAGCCGGCTTCCACGATTATCCGGCGGACGGGCCGAAGCATTTGTGGCAAGGACTGGCGCAACACTTCCCCACAAAAGTCGGCGCTGACGGCACGGCGCTGATCCCGCTCGAAGAGATCATCGAGCGTCTGATCATGGTCCAGTCGGTCGAAACCGCGCGCTGCCTCGAAGAGAAAGTGTTGCGAGCGCCCATCGACGCCGATGTCGGCGCCATACTCGGCTGGGGCTACCCGCCCTTCCGCGGCGGGCCGGTCGGCTGGCTGCACACGCTGGGGCTGCCCGCGGCCGTGGCGGTGCTGGATCGCCTTGCGGTACGGCATGGCCCGCGTTTCGCCGCGCCGCAAATGCTGCGCGACATGGCGGCGCGCGGGGAGCGCTTCTACGCCTGATACGAAAGTCGGCGCTGGCGCTACGGCGATCGCGCTCCGGCTGCCGGTGACGATTGCCGCGGCGAAGCCGAAGATGCACTCGTGGCCGTGTTGCAACTTCAGCGGCACGCCGCCTGCGGGCAGACTCCACGGGCCGAGGAACGCTCCCAACCAGGCCGCGATCGGCAGCGGGGCGTAGAGTGCGCCGAGGAAATAGAAGGGCCGGAAGGGGCGGTTCTAGCCGACCGAGGTGCTTCGTTCCGACGCTTTTTCCCTGTCGATCTGTTCAATTGCCGTGATGAGGAAATGCTTGGCCGCTTCGAGGTGCTTGTGCATTGCCGCGGCGGCAGCGTCGGCATCGCGTTTCCTGAATGCGGCATGAATGTTCTTCATCCCGGTCAGCGCGGTCTTTCTGGCGCTGGCGTCGCCTAGGGTCAGCACGCGCAGGAAGCGCACATGGCCGGCATACTGGCCCAGGAGTTTCGACATCCGCCGATTCGGAATCAGCGCGCGCCATGCATTGTGAAAGCGGCTGTTGGCTTCGAGAAATGCGCGGAAGTCGCCACTTTTCTCGGCGGCGGCGGCATCCTCGACCGCCGATGCCATGCTGGCGAGGTCGGTTGCGCTGCTGATCTCGGCGACGGCAATGCGAGCAGCCGCGGGGTCCAGCAGGAAACGCAACTGGTAAATTTCCTCGATGTCGGCAGCGGTCAATTCCGGCACCACGAAGCCGCGTCCTTCCACCGCGATCATGCCTTCGCTTTCGAGGCGCGCCAGCGCTTCGCGCACGGGAGTGCGGGAGACGCCGAGTTGCGCCGCCAGGCTGACTTCCTGCAGGCGTTCGCCGGGACGAATCTGGTGGCTGCCGATGTTGTCGCGCAACTGGTGATAGACGCGATCGGCGAGGCCGGCAGGCCTTTCAAGGGGTTTGATTGACAAGTTCATGGCGGAATGAAATGCGCTATTGCGCTCGTGTCGTGGAATACTGGATACTGTATACGTCGTACATCGCGAGTGTCAATAGCAACGGGTGGCAATCCATGAGCCTTTCGCTTGATGATCTGGCGCAGCGGGTCGTCGCCGGAGAGCGTCCTGCCATGGTGCGGCAGTTCCTGCAACTGGGACAACGCGTCGCGGTGCTGGCGGTGGATCACTCCAGTCCGGTAACCGGCGGCGCTCAGTTGGGAGACCGTTTTCGCATCGGCGAGTGCGCCGACGACGGCCGCTCCTTTGTCCGTTCCACCGCGACGCGCGGCTCGCCGACTCGCTGCTGGTTATCTTCCCGCCAGGGTTCGGCAACGAGTTGCAGGCAATCAAGGCCAGCATTCTTGAACTGGCGGATCCGCGGCTGGTGACCAAGAGCGATGCGGCCGGAGCCGACCAGGCCGGCCAGTCGCTGCGAGCCGCCCCACCGACGTGGCGGGCGGGAACCTGAGGCTGCGGCTGACGCCATCCGCCTGACGGCCGGAGGGCCAAAAGTCGGCGCTGGTGGCACGGCGCAGGGAATTCGAAACGACTCTTTCCCCGCCACCGCCGCCGTTCACCCCACCAGGCAATCAAACTGGCTCAAAGTGGCATTGCCAAGATGCGCGATCAAGACGGCACTCTCCGTGCCGCTGCCGTCGATATCGTAGTAAAGGTTTCCACCCACGCTATCGAAGATCAGCCGGTCATCCGCATCCTGCCCCGCGGTCAAACCCGCGCCCGAGACGAAGGCAGCGGCACTGATGGGGGATCCCTCCGGCCCGAGACCGGCAAAGACCTCGTCGTCGAAGATCAGGAGGTCGCCCTGCTTGCGGGAAAAGTCCTGCAACTCGTCGGTTCCGCTCAGGCTGTCGAAGACGAACATATCCGCCCCCTTGCCGCCGTCCAGGGTATCGCTGCCCGCCCCGCCGGTCAGGGTGTCGTCGTCGCGGCCGCCGATCAGGATGTCGGCACCGGCACCGCCGTCGAGAGCGTCGTTACCGCGTCCGCCGTCGAGGGTGTTGGCCTGGCTGTTGCCGGTAAGCCGATTGTCGCTGCCATTGCCTTTCAGTCGGGTCGTACCGGCCGCTTCGCCGAGGACTCCGTTATCGATTCCCGAACCCAGGCTGTAGGAGTTCAGGGAGGAATCGATCCTGACGGTGTCGGTGCCGCCAATATCGCTGACACGGTCGGCCTTGCTATCGATGACATAGGTGTCGTTGCCCAGGCCGCCGTTCAGCACATCGTTGCCCAGCCCCCCGTCGAGCCAGTCGTTGCCGAGGTAGCCGGTCAGCACGTCGTTGCCGCTGCCGCCCAGGAGGTAGTCGTTGCCGGCCAAGCCATTGAGCCGGTCGTTGCCGGCAAGGCCACGGATGACCTGATTGCCATCCCCGCCGGTCAGGGTGTCGTTGTCGGCCGTTCCTTCAATCACTTCGGCGCCGCCCTGCAAGGCGCTGATCTCGCTTGCGCTGCCGGCGGTTTCGGTTTGGCTATTGGTGGTGGCGATTTCTGCCGCCAGCGCGGCATCGCCGACGATTTCAACGATCAGGGCGGCATCGGTCAGATCGACCGGGGTACCCGGGGCGTCGGCGATCAGGGCGGCCAGTCCGGCCAAGGGGTCGCTGCCTGCGCCCTCGACGGCGAGCGTGGCCACCTGCACCGCGAGTTTCTGGACTTCGAGGGCGGTGGCATCGCTTTCCCCTGGGGCCAGCGGGTCATAGGTGGTGAGGTCGATATCAGCGGCAATGCCGAGGCTTTCCTGGATGGCGGTTTCCGCATCGGCGACGGTGCCACCCGCGCCGTCGAGGTATTCCTGCACCAGCGTGGTGAGCGGGTTGATGACCGTGGAGCCTTCCGGAGCCCTGAGCAGCATGGTGTTGGCCAGACCGGTATCGACGTTGGTGCCGCCGACGGCAAGGTAGGCGCCGACAAGGACGGTATCGAGCTCGAAATTTCCTTCGGCGTCGGTAAACACGCCGGTGGATTCGCCGGCATCGGCCAGGCCGTTGCCGTTGACGTCGATGAAGAGTTCGGCGTTGGCGATGTAGCCATCCTCCACCTTGCCGTCGTGGCGGCGGGTGACGTTGAGGATGAAATCGTCGCTGCTGCTCTCCAGTCCGTCGCTGGCGGTAAGCCGGATATGCCAGGCGCCGCGCTCGTTGATAAGGTCGTCGGCGCTGAAGGTCCTGGTGGCGGGATCGAAGTGGAGCCAGTCGGGCAGATCACTGCCGTCAATGAGCGTGGCGGTGTAGGCCAGGACGTCGCCGTCCGGATCGCTGAAGGTAGCGCCAGGTACGGCGAAACTGAAAATAGCGGTCTCGATGGCATGCTGGGTGCCGATGTTTGTAACCAGTATCGGTGCTGCATTGGGAAGCACTTCAGCGCTTGCATCGCTCAGGACGCTTTCAACAGTGCCGTAGCCATCGGTGTAGCTGGCCACGACATGGATTTGTTTGCCAATCTCGTTTTCGGAAAGCAGGTAGGTACTGCCGGTGGCGCCAGAAATGTTGGTCCAGTCGGTGCTGCCGTCGGCACTGGCCTGCCACTGGTAGCTGATCGTCCCCAGTCCGTCGGCATCGGCGAGGCTGTTGCCGGCAGTGAGAACATGGTTGTGTGTGGCGGTGCCAGCGATCGTCACGCTCCCCGTCGGCGCGTCATTGACGTTGGCCACGACCGGCGGAAAGGTGCCGCCGGAGAACACGGTGGTAGCCGTTCCGTGTCCATCGACATAGTCGGCACGCACACGGAGTGCGTACCCGACCTCGGCATCGCCTGGCGTAAAGGAACTGCCTGTGCCTATGGTTTCCCAGTGGGCTCCGGACAAGGAACTCTGCCATTGGTAGGTGGTAAGCCCCATGCCGTCGGCGTCGGCCAGCGTATCGGAAACACTCAGGTTCTGGTCTTCGGCGACCGTTCCGACAATCGTGATGGCTCCGGTCGGGTTGTCATTGACGTTGGCCACGACACTCGTGGCGCTGCTGGTGACTGTCTCGGCGGCGCCGTGGCCGTCGGTGTAGCTGGCGGTAACGGTGATGAATTTGCCGACCTGGGCCTCGCTGAGGACCAGGGTGCTGTCGGTGGCGCCACCGATGGCGTTGCCATCGGCGTTCCACTGGTAGCTGATGGTACCCAGTCCGTCGGCATCCGCCAGAGTGTTGCCGGCCGTGAGCGTCTGGTTCTGGGTGACCGTGCCGGTGATCGTCACCGGACCCGTTGGCAGATCATTGACGTTGGCGACCGCCGAAGTGGTCGCGCTGGTTTCCGATTCGCTGAATCCCTGTCCATCGGCGTAGCTGGCGGCAACGCGGATCTGCTGTCCGACTTGGGCATCGCCCAGGGTGAAGGTCGCGCCGGTACCGATATCGCTCCAGTCGGTACCGTTGCTGCTGGCCTGCCAGGTGTAGGTGCGCGTGCCGAGACCGTCGATGTCGGCCAGGGTGTCAATGACATTCAGCATCTGGTCCTCGGTTGCCGTACCGCCAACGCCGACTTCTCCGGTGTGGGGATCGTTGACCGCGCCGATCGTGACGCCGATGGTGTCGGTATCGGTCAGGATGCCGCCGGTTCCGGCCGCACCCAGGTCGCTGGTGGTCAGAGTGAGGGTGTCGGCCCCGGCGAAGTTGGCGTTACCGCGATACGCCAGGTTGTCCAGCGCCGCATTGACATCTGCCTTCAGGCCGCTGAAGGTCATGGTGCTGTCCGATGTGCCGTCGCCCGCAGTGAAACTCAGGCCTGTGGTACCCGACAGACTCAGTACGCCGTGGTTCGCGCCCAGCGTGACCTGCAGGGTGCTGGCATCGACATCGGCAACGCGGATGCCGGCGACCGTCAGATCGGTGTCTTCATTCGCGGTCTGGGCCCCTGGGACGGTATTGACCGGAGGGTCGTTCACCGCGTCGGCTGTGATAGTGAAACTCTGCGAAGCGCTCGTGTCCACCCCGCCGTTTTCGGTACCGCCACTGTCCGAGAGCGCCAGCGTGATCGCGGCCGAACCGCTGGCGTTTGCCGCGAGGATGTAAGTGAGGGTGCCGCTGGCAGACACCGCCGGGCCTACTGCGAACAGTCCCGGGTTGGTGTTGCCCGTGACGTTGAAGCCGAGGGTCTGTCCGGACTCGTCGGCCGGCCCGGCGCTGATTCCCGTTGCCCAGTTCGCTATCGACTGCGCCGCGGCGTCTTCGAACACCGTCTGATCGGCGCCCTTGACGAAGCTCGGCGCATCGTTCACCGGCGTCACCGCGATTGTGGTGTGCGCGGTGTTGCTGTTGGCGTCTCCGTCGTACACCACCACTGTCACGTCGCGCGCCGTGCTATCCGGGCTCTCGCTGCTGTTGCTGAACGTGACCGCCCCGAGCGCCGTCTGGTAATCCGCCAGGGTCGCGTACCCCGTCAGAATGACGTTCGTCGCCGTCGAGGCTCCGTCCACAGTGATTCCGGAGGGCAGCGCCTCCGCCGAAAGGCTGTCGCCCGCCTTCGCGTTGGTCAGCGTGATGGTCGCCGACGTCATGAATGTGTCGGCCGCGTCCGTGATGCTAACGTCGCTGTCCGCTACCGCCACCGCCAAACCGTTCTCCGTGAAATTGGTCGCGTAGGCCGATCCCGTCGCGGTCGAAGAATCATTTGCGTCAAGGTCAACTACCGGCGCCACGTTGGCTACCGTCATATTGAGCGTGTCGCTCGTGGAGCCCGCGTCATCGTCCGTCACCGTCACCGTCGCGGTGTAGGTGCCATTATCCGCATATACATGGTTGCCATTCACCACGCCGCCCGACGCGGTCGCGGCATCCGCATGGCCGTCGCCCCAGTAGATGGTGGCTGTGTGAGTATCCGCGCCGGCGTCCGTGTAACTGGCCGCAATGCTGACCATGTCGCCTTCGCTGACGCTCTGGTTAACCCCCGCGTTCACCACCGGCGCCACGTTGCCGACCGTCACAATGAGCGTGTCGCTGTCGAACGCCCCGTCATCGTCGGTCACCGTCACCGTCGCGGCGTAAGCACCATTGTCCGCATAGACGTGGCTGCCGTTCACCGCGCCACTCGAGGCGGTCGCGGCTTCTGGCGCCGTGCCGTCGCCCCAGTCGATCATCGCCGTGTGGGTGCTTCCAATATCCACATCCGTGTAGCTCGCCGCAATGCTGACCGTATCGCCTTCGTTGGCGGTCCAGTCGGCCCCGGCATAGACCACCGGAGGCTCGTTGACATTGGTGACAGTCACCGCGATGGCCTGTGCGGTCGAGCCGCCGACACCATCACTGGCCGTGACCTGCACGTCGTAGACGTTGTTGGTGCCCGTGTCCGTCGGTGCCTCGAAGTCCGGCGCCGTCACGAAGGTCAGCACGCCCGTGGCCGCGTCGATATCAAACTGCGCCGCATCCGCGCCGCCGGTGATGCCGTAGGTCACGGTCTGCGCCGGCAGATCGGCGTCGCTCGCCGCCACCGTCAGCACCGCCGTGGTGTTCTCCGTCACATTCGCCGTCGCCGGCGAGGTGAATACCGGGGCATCGTTGACATTGGTCACCGCCACCGCAATCGCCTGGGTGTCGATGTGGATGCCGTCTGATACCTGCACCGTCACGTCATAGACGTTGTTGCCGCCGACATCCGTCGGCGCCTCGAAGTTCGGCGCCGTCACGAACGAGAGTGCGCCGCTGCCGGCAGTGATGGCGAACTTTTCCGCGTCCGCGCCGCCGGTGATGCTCCAGGCCTGGGTCGCCCCCGCATCGGCGTCCGTCGCCGTCACCGTCGTCACCGCCGTGCTGTTTTCCGCAACATTCACTGTCGCGCTCGCGCCGCCGCCATCGCTGGTGATTACCGGAGGATCGTTGACGTTGGCCACTGCCGCCGTCGCGGCACTGGTGGCGCTCTCCGCAAACCCCTGCCCGTCGGTGTAGCTGGCGCTGACACGAATCTGCTGGCCGACCTCGGCATCGCCCGGGGTGAAGCTCGTACCGCTGCCGACGTCGCTCCAGTCCGTGCCATTGCTGCTGGCCTGCCAGGTGTAGCTGCGGGTGCCCAGACCATCGACGTCGGCCAAGGTGTCAATGACCGTGAGCGTCTGGTCTTCGGTCGCCGTGCCGCCAACGCCGACTGTTCCGGTGTGGGGGTCATTGACCGCGCTGACCGTGACGTCGATGGTATCGGTATCGGTCAGGCTGCCGCCGGTTCCGCTTGCACCCAGGTCGCTGGTGGTCAGGGTAAGGGTATCGGCGCCGGCATGGTTGGCGTTGCCCCGATACGCCAGGTTGTCCAGCGCGGCATTGACGTCCGCCTTCAGGCCGCTGAAGGTCATGGTGCCGTCCGATGTGCCGTCGCCCGCGGTGAAGCTCAGGCCTGTGGTGCCCGCCAGGCTCAGTACGCCGTGGCTCGCGCCCAGCGTGACCTGCAGGGTGTCGGCGTCGACATCGGCAACGCGGATGCCTGCGACCGTCAGATCGATGTCTTCGTTCGCGGTCTGGGCTCCGGGGACGGCATTGACCGGAGCGTCGTTGACCGGCGCCACGGTCACTGTCGCCGTGACGAGATTGCTCGCATGGTTGGTCGCGGCACCGTCATCGACCTGGTAACTGATCGTGCGCAGGTCGGCCGAGGGGTTGTCGCTCGAATTGAAGTAGGTTACCGAGCGCAGCGCCGCCTGGTAGGCCGCCAGGGTGTCGCTGCCGGTGAGGGTCAGCACGCCTGTCGTCGCGTTGTAGCTGCCGCCGATGTTCGCCATGTCAGTGAAGCCGAGGACGTCCTCGCCTGCATGGAAGTTTCCAGTGATTGCTACCGTCGCTCCGGCCAGGGGGGCGCTGTCCACATCAGCGACCACCAGCGTCCCATTGATCGCCGTCGCCGCATGGTTTTCGGTGTAGCTCAACGAAGCTGGATTGGCGGCATTGGCAAGCGCCACCGACCAGGGAAAGGAACCGCCGCTGGCAAAGGTGGTCGCGGGAGCGAAGTCGCCCGCGCCCTTGCCCGCCAGCACGCCGACGTTGTCGCTAGCATAATTGGCGGCAATGATATCGAGCTTGCCATCGTCATTCACGTCGCCCAGCGCCACCGACCAGGGATAGGAACCGCCGCTGGCAAAGGTGGTCGCCGTGGCGAAGCCGCCCGCGCCATTGCCCGCCAGCACGGCGACGCTGTTACTGTACCTGTTGGCGGCGACGATATCGAGCTTGCCATCGCCATTCACATCGCCCAGTGCTACCGAGTAGGGATCAGAACCGCCGCTGGCAAAGGTCGCCGCCGCAGCGAAGCCGCCCGCGCCGTTGCCCAGCAGCACGGCGACGTTATTGCTGCCATGATTGGCGGCAACGATATCCAGCTTGCCATCGCCATTCACATCGCCCAGCGCCACCGCGTAGGGAGCAGACCCGCCGCTGGCAAAGGTAGCCGCTGCTGCGAAACCACCAGTGCCGTCGCCCACCAGCACACTGACGTTGTTGCTGTTCGCATTGGCGGTGACGATATCGAGCTTGCCATCGCCATTCACATCGCCCAGCGCCACCGAGTAGGCATAGGAACCGCCGCTGGCAAAGGTCACTGCCGTGGAGAAACCGCCAGTTCCGTTGCTCAGCAGAACGCCGACGTTGTTGCTTAGCGCGTTGACGGCGACGATATCGGGATGGTCATCGCCATTCATATCGCCTAGCGCCACCGCGTAGGGAGCAGACCCGCCGCTGGCAAAGGTGGTCGCCGATGTGAAACCGCCAGTTCCGTTGCCCAGCAGTACGCCGACGTTGTTGCTGGACCCGTTGGCGGTGGCGATATCGAGGAACCCATCGCCATTTACATCGCCCAGCGCCACCGAGTTGGGGTAGGTGCCGCCGCTGGCAAAGGCGGTTGCCGTCGCGAAGCCTCCAGTGCCGGTGCCCGTCAGCACGCCGATGGTGTTGCTGTTACTGTTGGTAGTGACAATGACAAGTGCGGAAGCCGACAGGACGGGCACATCGTTCACCGCGGTCACATCGATGGCCACCGGATCGCTGTCGCTACGCGCACCACCCATCCCGGTTTTGCCATGGTCACTGGTGGTCATGGTCAGCGTGTCGGCACCGTTGTAGTTCAGGACGCCCCTGTAGACCACGTTGTCGGTCGCAGCCAGTGTCGTATCGATCTGCGCCACCGTTCCAAACAATGTCACCGTTCCGGTGCCGCTCCCGGATACCGCCGCGCCGCCAGCCGACAACACCGTGAGTGTCCCGTGAGCCACCGACAGGGTCGTCGTCACCGTGCCTGAACCAACATCGATATCGCTTGCCGATAGTCCGGTAATCGAATGATTGGTATCCTCGGCGACGGTCTGCGTTCCCGGCACCGTATTCACCGGCGCGTCGTTCACCGGTGCTACGGTCACTGTCGCCGTGACGACGTTGCTGGCGTGGTTGGTCGCGGCGCCGTCATCGACCTGGTAGCTGATGGTGCGCAGGTCACCCGAGGGGTTGTCGCTCGAATTGAAGTAAGTCACCGAGCGCAGCGCGGCCTGGTAGGCCGCCAGGGTATCCGTACCGGTGAGGGTCAGCACGCCGCTGGTGGCGTTGTAGCTGCCGGTGATGGTGGCCGTGTTGGCGAAGGCGAGTACATCTTCGCCGGCGTGGAAATTGCCGGTGATCGCAATCGTCGCTCCAGCCAGGGTGGCGTTATCTATATCCGCGACCGTCAGTGAGCCGTTGATCGCCGTCGTCGCCTGGTTTTCGGTGTAGCTCAGCGAAGCGGGATCGGCAACATTGCCCAGTGCGACCGACCATGGATTGTAGCCGCCGCTGGCAAAAGTCGCCGCCGCAGCGAACCCGCCGGCACCGTTGCCCGCCAGCACGCCGACGTTGTGGCTGCCGTAATTGGCGGCAACGATATCGAGCTTGCCATCGCCATTCACATCGCCCAGCGCCACCGAATAGGGGTTCGATCCGCCGCTGGCAAAGGTCG
>CAZYTN010000047.1:0-12497 GCA_964650115.1 uncultured Sulfuritalea sp. | reverse complement strand
AGGCGCCGACCACGTGGAAATCCTCGAAGTTGAAATAGAACATGTAGGGCGAGGGATTCAGCGTGCGCAGCGCGCGATACAACGCCAGGGGGCTCGCCGCATAGGGCTTGCTCATGCGTTGCGAGAGCACCACCTGCATGATGTCGCCATCGACGATGTACTGCTTGGCGCGGCGCACCGCGGCCTTGAATTCCTCTTCGCCGAATTCCGAGACAGCGGGGGCGGAGGGCGCGCGCACTTCCTCCGGAATCGCCACCGGTGCGCGCAGCTTGGCCAGCAGTTCCTTGAGGCGCGCCTGGGTTTGTTTCCAGGCGCCGGGGAAACCCGGTTCCGCATAGACGACGAGGGTGAGCTTGCCCGAGAGGTTGTCTACGATGGCAATTTCCTCGGACAGCAGCAGCAGGATGTCCGGCACGCCGAGCGGATCGGGCGATTTGCGTTGCGCCAGTTTGGTCTCGATATAGCGCACCGTGTCGTAGCCGAAGGCGCCGACCAGGCCGCCGCAGAAGCGCGGCAGGCCGGGCAGGTCGGGCACCTTGAAGCGGGCCATGAACTCGGAAATGAAACTCATCGGGTTGCTGTGGTCGCGCCGCTCGGCGACACGGTTGCCGCTCAACACCATGATCGCGCCCTCGACCACGGCGATGCGCGTGCCGGCGGCGAGGCCGATGAAGGAGTAGCGGCCGAAGCGCTCGCCGCCCTGCACCGATTCGAGCAGGTAGGAGTAGGGATCGTTGGCCAGCTTGAGATAGATCGACAGCGGCGTGTCGAGGTCGGCGAAGGTTTCGAGCGTCACCGGGATGCGGTTATAGCCCTCGGCGGCAAGCCGGTTGAATTCGCTTTCGTTGATTGGGGTCATGCGGAAACTCCACTAATACGGGCGCTGCAAGGACGGGATGCGCGGGCGGGTCGGCTCCGGCGCGATGGGAAATCGGCGCTCGATGGCGCGGGCGTTCAGGCCCGCCAGGGCCAGGCCTCCGCCCCGAGGGCGTGTTTCCTTGTCGTTTGCAGGTTGCGGTGGAGCATGGTGTTCAGGCGGTTTTTCGAAAGTCGGCGCTGGCAACACGGCGAGCGGCCTCGGCCAGCGACGCGACTATAGCATCGCAGTCGATTCCTTGCACGTCCTCGCCCTCGTTGTAGCCGTAGGGCACGATGAACACCGGGCAGCCGGCGGCGCGGGCCGCCACGGCATCATGGTGCGAATCGCCGATGTGCAGGTTCTCGGCGGGTGTGGTGCCCATGCGTTCGCAGGCATGCAGCAGTTGCGCCGGATGCGGCTTCTTGTGCGGCAGGCTGTCGCCCGAGACGGCGAACTCGAACCAGGATGCAAGTTCGGTTGCGACCAGCAGCGGTTCGGTGAAGGCTGCTGCCTTGTTGGTGATCACGGCCATGCGCAGACCGGCCGCGCGGAAAGCCTGCAGGCCTTCCAGCACGCCGGGAAACAGCGTCGAGCAGCGGCCGTTCTCGACCGCGTAATGGCGACGGAAAATCACCTGCGCATTTTCGACCGCGGCCGCGTCGAGGTCGGGC
This sequence comes from uncultured Sulfuritalea sp., assembly GCA_964650115.1. Lineage (GTDB taxonomy): Bacteria > Pseudomonadota > Gammaproteobacteria > Burkholderiales > Rhodocyclaceae > Sulfuritalea. The sequence goes on along the minus strand of CAZYTN010000047.1, from coordinate 10,967 downwards.
AGGCAGCGCGCGACCAGCTTCGGAATGCCGCGACCGATGAACGCGGCGATGGTGGCTATCGGCAATTCGGGCCGACCCATTTCGCGCAGCATGCCGTTGGCCGCCGCGGCAAGGTCGGGAACGGTGTCGAGCAGGGTACCATCGAGATCGATGGTGACGGAGCGTATAGGGTTCATCGGGGCGACGGTGGGATTGCTATGGGGTAAGCGGAAGATGACATAGGATCGCGCGGATCGCCTGGTAATTATCGATTAAAGTCGGTCAGAGTCGATCAGTACTCGACCGTGGCCATGCTGTTCCAACCACCAGTAGGTGAAGTGTTTCGAAAGCCAACTCGCGGCGCGCTCCGTCGCAAGATCTTGCACGGTGGAAGTGTAGATGATGGGAATGCCAAACTTAGCTTCAATTGCGTCCAAGGTGCCACAGACCGCATTGGGATGGACCTTGGAGGGGATGCCGAACGACTCGAAACCCTCTTTGTCTTTGATGTCCTCTAACGTCGCCTCGATCAGGATGGCCTTCCAAGGGAACTGGGCAAGTCGACCGCAGACTGCAAGAAACCGCCGCCGGTAAGTCACGGTGCATGCCACTAGGTCCGCCAGGTTCTTACGTTCGAGACAGAGAAGATTCTCCATTCCCTCCACTGTGTAGTCGCCCGTTTTCAAAACGACTCGCCGCTCGCCGCCGATCCAGTTCGGGTGGTTTACATAGAGTGGGAACGGGTCCTGCTCTCGTGTGTCCACCAGCACGATGGGCTTGGGAATGCGCGCGCTGCGGATGATGTTCCGTTGGTTGCGCATTACTCTGAGCCGGCTGGTACTTGGCGCAACGAAGTGAGCGGCCCCATTGTTCACAATAGATGCCTAAAATTCTCCAGCGTGCCAGCGCACTGACGGCGCGGAGCCCGTTGCAGGTAAGTAGTAGACCGAACTCGCTGGTACGGCATCATTGCTGCCTTTTTTGCTTTGTGAACTGCTGCCAGAATGCCTGCTCAGCAACGATTAGCCGAGCAATATAGCGATCATCTCGATCAATTCTAAGGTGAATTTCTGGGCGACTTGGTAGCCAGCAGAAGAAATCAATATGCGGTAGATCGGTAACCGCCAAAATATGCTGAAGCTGACCGATGTAATAACTCGGTACTTGTCGGCTACTGCCTGTTTTCCGGTACACGCTTTCACCACACTTTATTTCTACAACCGCACTCCCATCGGCAGCCAAGCCGTCCACGCTGGCACGCAGCCAAGTATGGATGTTGCTTTGAAGGCAAGCGGGAGTAACGCGAACTTGGCTAATTTTCTCGTATTGCTTTCTGGCTTCTGGCTCAAGTGCGGTGCCTCGTGTCATTGCGGCGTTGCCCTGGAATTTCTGGACTGTGCCGAGCTTTTCTGAAAGAAGCTGCGTTGCACTTTTCCAGGGATTTTCGCCCATGATGGCCGGAGCATCCGATGCGCCTATGCCATTGCTGCGCCACTCAAGCCACTCAGTGGTTCCTTGTTGAAGATCAACGACGGTGTATACGGTATTCAAGATTCTCCCTTTGATGCCCAACGGGAGAACTCACCAACCGCTTGCCGGCGGACTCACACTCGCCGACAAACGGTCTGGTGAATCGACGGGTTGGACGCCGCGCGACGGACAAGCTATCGAACAGCGAATCATGATTCCATCCGCGCCACAGCAGCAACTACCGCATCAATGACCGAAAGAACAGCGCTGACGTTGTTCTGGTCGACAAATAGCGCGGCGCTCGACTCGCCAGGCCCAAACGCCACGACGGGCTTCGACAACTCTCGGATCGCCGCAGCAACATCCTCCCTCGCTTCGCCGAGCACATAGCCGACCATGACGCGAAAGCGACCGCTTTCGCTCATCCCAAAGATGCGTAGTAGGGCGCCAGTGGCGGACTTCCAGTAAAGGTTGGCGGACGCCGTCTGTAAGGCCAGGACGTGGCGACTCTCGGTAGCACGGTCGATCTGCTGGAAGCGCTCAACAATCCGACGGATAGCTGCTTCGGCGTCCGGCGATCTCTCGTGCACGCGCGCAAGAAAATCGTCGACCGAGTTGAATTTATCGCGTCGAGCGGCGGAGAAGTCGGAGGTCGGTACGCACTGGCCCAGGATTCTGGCTCGCTGCGTTTCGCCTTCGATCTGCACCCTGACAACCTGGCGAGGCTCGGCCCGCAGGACGCCTCGCAGTTCGGGTACGAGGAGTAGTTGGTCGTCGGGGGATGTGGACCGGTAGACATTCAGGTCCACCATCGCCAGATCCCATTCAGATACGAGATGGCCGGCCAGCAGGGCCTCGGAAAGTCGAATGGCTCGCGGGTCCAATTCGTCGCCAGCGACGATCAGGAGAAACCGTCCGGCTAACAGGCATTCTTGCAGATCGGCCAAATCGGGCGCATTGTTGGACGATGGAAGCGGCGGCAAGTCGTCGTCCAATGCGTCCCGCATTGAAAGCGCATAGTCAAGTATCTGAGCAATGACCTCGCGCCGCTTTTCAGGGTTGGACGACAACTTGGTTTCGATGATCGCCGGGCGGCCACGTGACGATATGAGCAGCACGTCAACGGGACCAGCGCCGAAATTGAACTCGGTCGCCCATGGCAGCCACATCTCGTCGGTCGGCACACGGCCCGCTTCTCTGCAAGGCCCAATGACGAGTTCCGGCTCATCGAAAATCGCATCTCGGAACCAAGACTCGGGCAGGGCCATGTCCGCTGCGGAGACCCTCTGGTAGGAGACACGCGGGTTCGCCCGCGTCTTTGTGGAGGTCGCTACGAATAACGATTTGCCAAGAGATTTCATAGCTGCTTCCTTTTCCTAGCCCGTGCGATAAGGGGTTGGCGTTAAATTATTTTGTGCGGCATTGGTCGTATCCCAAAAGTCAGTGCTGGCGGGGCGGCGATTCTTGTTGTCATGGAAACAAATTTCAGCTTGATCCCTCAATTGGGGCTAAGCACAGTCACTTGCGTTCGCCTTAACAGCTTCTTGAAATCGGCGTCGAATGTGACCAGGTGTTCACCGAAGTGGATGACTGCCGCTGCGAGCCATGCGTCTGGGATATCGTTGGCGGTCAAATCCTGCTCTATGCAGAGTTGACGAAAAATTGGCCACTCGGCGCCGAGAGTAGGCACCTCTATTCCTGGCACTGCAACGAGCGCGTCAACGAAGCCGATGGCGTCGTTGACGGGCGTTGGCTGAACAAAAATCTTCGGATTTGTTACTAACCGCAAGAAACTCGCCACCACCATCGGCATCAACTTCAGGCTTGCGCCATCGGTGCATGCCGCAACGGCTTCGCTTAGAACTGCAAACGCAATCTTGTGATGAGGATGATCGCTACGCGAAGCCGCAATCAATACATTTACGTCAGGCGTCATTGTCAGCGGCATCCAACATTGCCTTATTGCTCCTCGGATTCAGGTCGGTAACCAATCCGCCGCGCCCCTTGAAGACAGGAATTCTTCGTTTGGCGGCTTTACTTGTGGTTTGTGGCGCTCGAAGACGAAGTTGCAGCCCCTCCTCGATCAGTCGCGTCAGGCTGGTTTGCTGCCGCGCCGCCAGCGCCTTGGCGTTGGCGAGCAGCGAATCGTTAATGTCGAGAGTAGTCTTCATGGCGTAATGATGCAGATTTCTGTACGCTAAGTCAATGCAGCATTTCTGGAAAAATCCACGTCCGCGCAGGTTCCGACGGGACTGGCGAACTTACCGTGCATCAGGCCTTGGCAAGCTCGGCGCGCAGGGCGGCGATCACGCTGTCGTAGCGATGCGGATCGCCATCCTTCGCCGCGCCGAACACGGCCGAGCCGGCAACGAAAGTATCGACCCCGGCTTTTGCGACTTCCAGGATGTTGGCCGGGCCGACGCCGCCGTCGATTTCCAGGCTGACATTCAGGCCGCGCGCATCGATCATCTGCCGCAACTTGCGCGCCTTGTCGAGCACGTAGGGAATGAATTTCTGCCCGCCGAAGCCGGGGTTGACCGACATCAGCAGCACCATGTCGAGCTTGTCCAGGGTGTATTCGAGCACGTCGAGCGGCGTCGCCGGGTTGAACACGAGGCCCGGCTTGCAGCCGCATTCGCGGATCAGGGCTATGCTGCGGTCGACGTGTTCCGAGGCTTCCGGGTGGAAGGTGATGTAGGTGGCGCCGGCCTTGGCGAAGTCGGGGATGATGCGGTCGACCGGCTTGACCATCAGGTGCACGTCGATCGGTGCCGTGACGCCGTGCTTCTTCAGCGCCTCGCAGACCAGCGGGCCGATGGTCAGGTTGGGCACGTAGTGGTTGTCCATGACGTCGAAATGCACGATGTCGGCACCCGCCGCGAGCACGTTGTCGACTTCCTCGCCGAGCCGGGCGAAGTTGGCGGAAAGAATGCTGGGGGCGATCCTGAAATTCTTGGACACGGCGAACTCCCGAAGGTGGATGCGAAGATTCTACCGGCGGCCGGCTGCGGTGGATTAAGGATTTGTGATGGAGCCCATAAGCGCGGCTAGAATCGCTGCCATCGAGTCAGGGAAAGGCGCACATGATTCTGCTCACAGGCGGCGCCGGCTACATCGGCCTGCATACCGCGGCGGTGTTGATCGAGGCCGGCCACCCGGTCGTGCTGTTCGACAACTTCAGCAACAGCAAGCCGCTCGCGGTCAAGCGGCTGGAGGGCATCGCCGGTCGCGCCGTGCCCTGCGTCGAAGGCGATGTCCGCTCGCGGCAGGACATGGACGGCCTGTTCGACCAGTACCCGGTCAGTGCCGTGGTTCACTTCGCCGGGCTCAAGGCAGTCGGCGAATCGCAGGTGCAGCCCTTGCGCTACTACGACAACAACGTAACGGGTACGCTGGTCCTGCTCGAGGCCATGCAGCGGGCGGAAGTGAGGCGCATCGTCTTCAGTTCGTCGGCAACGGTCTACGGCGACGCCGATTCCAGTCCCATTCCCGAGACGGCGGCGTTGCGGCCGGCCAACACCTATGGCCGCAGCAAGTTGATGGTCGAGGACATCCTGCGCGACCTGCACGTCGCCGCGCCCGGCTGGTCGATCGCCCTGCTGCGCTACTTCAACCCCGTGGGCGCGCATCCAGGGGGGCTGATCGGCGAAGACCCGAACGGCATTCCCAACAACCTGATGCCCTTCGTCACGCAGGTGGCGGTCGGACGCCTGCCGGAACTGCAGGTATTCGGCGGCGACTATCCGACGCCGGACGGCTCGGGCGTGCGCGATTACATTCATGTCATGGACCTGGCGGAAGGCCACCAGGCGGCGCTGGATTGGGCCCTGCGCGATCCGCGCGAGGTACTGACGGCGAACCTCGGCACCGGGCAGGGCTGCAGCGTGCTGGAATTGGTGCGGGCCTTCGAACGGGTCAGCGGCCAGGCGATTCCCTATCGCATCGTGGCGCGCCGGCCGGGCGACGTGGCGGCCTGCTGGAGCGATCCGTCGCTGGCCGGGGAGCGCCTGGGCTGGTCGGCAAAGCGCAGCCTCGAAGACATGTGCCGCGACGCGTGGAACTGGCAGCGCAACAATCCCCGGGGCTTTGCCTGACGACCCGGTGCCGTGTTTTCCACGGCTGGCTTTACACAGCCAGCCGGCTACGCGGGCACGGAGCAGTGCTCCGCGAAACCCCCGCTACGCCCAGCGCCGTCCCAAGGGATACCGCTGCGCATAACTTTTTTCGCGGTCAGGGCAATCTGCCGGCGGCGACCATGCGGTTGAAGAGCGTGCTCTTGGATAGCCAGAGCATCTGGTCGTCGAATGCGGCGCCTTGCACTGCATTGACGAAGGCGCGGTCGGCGGCGAGGGTGGATTGGGGGTTGGGGTTGTGGTTCTCTTCCGCACCAGTGCCGCCCGTTCCGGCGTTCTTGCCGAGCGAATAGACCACGGCGACTGCGTCGGTGGCCAGGGACGCGCTGGCCGCACAGTCCGCCAGGCGCAAGCCGGTATTCTGCATGCCGGTTCCGGTATTGCAAATCCTCAAGTCCGGACTGAGCGCTGTCATGGAAATCGTCTTCATTCCCGATGCGTAGGTGAATGCAAAGGCTGCCCCGGTGCTTGAAAAGTCAGCCTGTTGTGGCGGGTAGTTCTCGTTACTGGACGGGCTATTGCTTGACACGGCATAACGAATGCGACGCAATGTTTCGCCGCCCCAGCCGTCAAGCGCATATCCCTGGGCGTCTATGGGCGTAAAGCCGAGCGTTGCGGCCGGCAGGAACCCGGTGTAGGGGTGCGAGCAGCGGCCGTGGCTTTGCACGGTGGTTGTTACCGTCGCGCAGTTGTCGGACGCATTTAGACAAAAGCTTTCCAGACCGCTGCTGGTGTCGGATGCCGGGCACGGCAGTCGATCATTCGCCATGGCAAAGCCGACCAGGGCGTCGCGCGCCTCTGTCAGGATCTTCTGGGTATCGCCATAGTTGCGAATATCCTGTTGTGCCGCCAGCGGCAGCAACATTCCGCCCAGCAGCAGGGCGACAACGAACAACACGATCGCCAGTTCGATCAGGGTGAAGCCTCTGGCGACGAAAGTCGGCGCTGGTGATACGGTGAGTTTCATGGCAGCCATGTGGTGAAGATTTTACTGATTGTCACTTCCTGGTCCTGTGTCCGTTGCGAGCCGGTGAATCCGAGTCTCGCCTTGCGCAGCCCCTGACGATAGCAGACATTGTCTGATCCGCAGGTCTGGTTGCTTGGGCAGGTTCCCGAACTGCATGGCGATTCCGCGACATCGAATACCACCCCGGTATCGCTCAGTGTCTCGGTGAAGCTTGGGTAGAGCGTACTCATGGGCCGAGTGGTGTCCTTCATGGCAATGATCTGGTTGGCGACCGTGACGCTGTCGGCAAGTATCCACACCTTCGTCTGCATGCTGGTCTTGCTGTTCTCGGCCGCGGCCAAATCCGTGGTGCGCGTGGGCGTGACTTCAACACGCACATGGAACAGTTGGCCGCCTGTACGCAGGTTTATGAACTCAATGCCGGGCGACGCACTGGGGTTTGTTGGCGGGCGCCGGGTCGTGGCCAGGCTTGCCGCACTGGGAAAACCGTGGACATTGTCGTCGCCGTCGGGCAGGGTCACCGCATCGGTGGCGTTTGCGGCTTCGTGACCCCAGTAGACAATCGCCGCATGTGAGTTGTAGCCGATCGTGCCTCCACATCCGGCTGTGCCGCAAGGATCGTTACGGCCGACTGCGGTCGATGTTTCCCCGTTGATTCCCGGAAAGCCGGAATTGCGCGATTGATCGAACTCGATGCCTATTTTTGGGAACTTTACTTTCGGCGTGACGGTGTTGTCGCCAGAATATCCCAAATGACTGCCGGCGGCGCCGCAGGGCAGGGCGGGATTGCTTTCCAGATCGATCAGTGAAAATACGAAGCCGGTATTGCCGACACTGGTGCCGACCGTGGCAAAGGAGAACTGGAAGTAGCTGCGAAATCCGCTAGCGAGGGTTTTTTCGTCGGCGATCCAGGCGCAACCGAACAGATCCCCGGCACCGGCTGTGCTGTTGGTTACATCCTGCTTTCCCAGCGTCAGGGTACTGGTAGCCGGGTTGTACGCAACTAGCTGCTGGGCGGCGGTCAGGTTGGGCGATTCGACTGTGGTCAGACTGGCACCGGCCGGAATGCAGCGGACGATGTCCTGATTCGCCGCATGGCTTGCGGAAACCTGTGCCAGCAGGCTGGGGCCGCTGAAAGTGGGTACGCCGGTGCTGGTGAAGCCGGTGAGGTTGCTGCCTTCCAGATAATTGGCCGGCCAGGCGTTGTTGGCGACGGCGTTGGTGGCGGAGACCGCATCCGCCGTGCGCAACTGCATTGCAGACTCGCCGACATCCGTCGGAGTGGGATTCTTGGTGCCGCGCTGGCTACCAAAGATCAGCGCGGCGGAGCACGATGTCTGGCTGACGCCATCGACAGTCACCGTCCATGAGCCGGTAGCTGGCTTGGCGATGAAGACCTGATCGCGATAGTGACCAAAGTAGCCGAGCGGATTCTGCGTGTCGTCGTAGCAGGTGCTGCTCGGGATGCGGCCTGCGCTCTTGTCGGCAGGTGGCGTGAAACCGGTCAGTGCGTCGGGCGTGAAGCCGGTTCCGGCGGCGACCTGATCACGCAGGCAGCCGGTCATGCGCTCGAGCATGGCATTGATATCGGTACGGAAATAGCTAGATCCGCGCAAGGTGCGAAACAGCAGATCGCTGGTGACCGTAACGCCCGTATCGTTGGCCACGATCGCGCAGGGCGAGGTATCGTTGGGTGGGCAATTGCCGGGCAAGAGCGTGCCGTCGGTGCGCCGATTGACCACGCTGTTGGCCGACAGGGACTTGTTCGTGGTGGAGGTGTCGCCGCTGGCATTGTTGGTGCCTGCAAGATAGTTGGTGATGCCTCCGAGGTTGGAGGCGACCATCGGATCGAGATAATTGCTGACTACATAGTTGCCGCCGCATTCGCTCACGCTGTCGGTCACCGAGGCGCTGCGATCCTGGCCTGCGAGCGGCGGCCCGGGTGAGAAAATAACCGCGATGGGGCGCTCGTGGGCCGAGGTGATGGTGCTGACCATGGCGGAAGTGCTGTTGGCGACGACAACATCCAGCTGGCTCAGGGTATCCCAGTTCATGGGACTGGTTGGCTGGATGCGCTGATGGCTGCCGGATACCGCGTACCAGAGGCATTCGCCGTGACTGTCCCTGAGCGGACCCGTGCCCAGCGTGCGCCAGGGGAAGCGGCCGATAACCGTGACGTTGAGCGCATTGCCGGCGAAATTGGCCGCATCGCAGCCTTCTTCAGTACAGCCGACATTCTGATTGCGGGTATTGCCCAGGTCCGGCAGCGGCAGATAGCCATAAACGACACCCGAGGTGCCTGTCGCCAGTTGATCTTCGCGAAAACGCACGGCGTAACCGATGAGTGCCTCGCGCGCCTGCGTCAGCGCTTCGCCTGTCAGTTGTTGCCGGCGCGCCTGGAGCAGTTCAGGCGAAAGATTGGAAATGTAGAAGTACAGTCCGCCGATCGTCAGCAGCGCAACCAGCGCGATCAGGAGGAACCCGCTCTGATTCCGCCTCAGCGACCGCTGCCGCCGCTTCATTGTGATTTCCTCAGCGCCTGTCGGCAGGAACCGCCGGCGTCACCACTGCGCCGCCGCCCAGCCGGGTATTGCGCTCGCCTGTGGCCCGGTTGATGGATTCGCCCACCTTGAGCTGCGCCGGCGCTTCTTCGCCGGGGGCAAGCAGTGCGCTGCCCGGCGTCTTGGGCGAGACGACGGCGCTGACGCCGGTGCGCGACGACTCGCTCTCGGTTTGCGCTTTCTGGTTGATCCATACCGTCGCCTTGCCGCCGGATCGATAGACGACTCCGTCCAGGCTCATGCTGCTGCCCTGCAGGGTTTGCGCTTCCTGGACATTGAACGCGCGCTGGCGCTCCAGTGTCGCGCGCCGCTCGGGCGTAAAGAAGAGGCGGCCGAGTTCAGGGGCATCGGCGGCGCAGGCCGGCGCGAGCACGGCCAGGCTGAGCAGGCCAGGCATCAGGCGGGTCGGCAGCCTCATTTGCTCTCCTTCAAGGTAATCCATTCGAGCGCGCACTCGGCTTTCAGCTGCGCCTTGCTGCCACGATCGGTAGTGCCGGGCGCCAGGCGGTCGATCGCGCAGGAGCGGACCAGAACCAGCGCTCCCACGGAGTCGCGCAGGTCCGCAAGAAACGCCAGCAGTTCGCCTTCATGCAGCAGATGGATCTGCAGCCGCATCTGGCTCGACATGAATTCGAAGCCGCCGGCCGCTGCACCGCCGGGAAGAATGCTGGCATCCAGGCGCCTTTGCGGCGCGAATTCGTAATCCAGTTTGAAAATGCGGTGCGCAGTCTTGATGCGGGCGATGGCCTCGACCCAGTCCAGGCGCCGCTCCGGACCGATATAGCCGCGGGTCTTGAGTGCCTGGAAGCGGTTCAGCTTTTCGGTCAGTTCCTGCTGTTCCTGGCGAGCCCGCGCCAGTTTTGTCTGAATGTCCTTGTGTGCGGCGGAGGTTTCCTGGAGCGCCTTGTTGCTGCTCTTTTTCATTTGCTCGGTAGTCCAGACAGCGCTGCCGCCAACCAGGCTCATGATGATCAGGAAGGCAATCGCCCATTGCAGGCGCTTGAGGTCTTTGGCGTCCAGCTTCATGCCGCATTCACCGTATTTGTCGCTGCATATCTCATCGCGTCTCTCACCGCATCTCTCGCATCAGGCGCGCAATGCGCAAGGCAAACTTCGGTGTATCGGTGGTCTGCGCCTCGCCTTTTTCGCTGGCGCTCTTGAGCGGTTTGTCCGACTCGATATCGAAGGGGCGGCTGAGTATCCGGACGTCGGTCCGGGGGTCGCGCAGTCGGGCGGCAAAGCTTTCGATCAACTCGATCTGGGCGCGCTGGTCGCTGACCATGCCCAGCGGAAGCCGCGCATTGATCTCGATCACGGCCCAGACCCCGCCAGCGGCGGCCACGGCCGGCGCCGCACCTGCCGCTCCCTTGGCGTCTCCTGGCGCTTTTTCGCCTGTATCGGGACTATCGGCAATTTTCCAGGTGAGGCTGGTGAGTTCGATTCTGGGGCTGTCGTTCAGTACGAGGCTCAGGTGGTTCAGCAGCGGTTCGATTGCCGGAGCACGTTTCTGCAGAACATCGAAACGTTCAATAAGCGCGCGCAGGTTGTCAGGACTGATGCCGACCTTGGGCAGTGAATCGAGAATGGCATTGTAGCGCTGGGTGTCGGTAGCTGTGACGGTCCTGGTGGCCTCGATCGAGTCGCGAAGTTCGTGCAGGTTGAGGCCTGTCTTGCCGGCATAGAGCAGGCAGCCCGCAAGTACCAGCCATGCGGTGCTGGTGAGTGCAAAACGGATTCGCCAGAGGTTGTGAATCCGTGTATCGCCGGCAGGGGCGAACTGTTGCGCAGGCGTCCTGGTCGCCAGGCAGTGGATGAACAGGTTGTCGGCGTTGCTGTCGACGGGAACCGCCTTGAGCC
>CAZYTN010000046.1:6677-13046 GCA_964650115.1 uncultured Sulfuritalea sp. | reverse complement strand
TTTCCCGGCGCGACCAGGCGCGCCTGTCACGGCTGGTGCTGGCCCATCGCGGCAAACTGGAACGCGCCCAGCCGCTGCGTGGAGAGGCGCCGGAATGGACGCTGATTTTCTGCCTGCGAACGGCCGTCCTGCTGCATCGATCGCGCGATGACCAGCCCTTGCCGCCACGTTCCGCCGGCTTCACCCGCAATGGTTTCCATCTGAGCCTCGGCGCCGAGGGCTTGAATGTCCTGCCCCTCACCACGGCGGCGCTGGAGGATGAGGCACAGCAGTGGGCCGGGATTGGCGGCGATCTGCGGATTGATCGCCAGACGTGATCAGCCGGACGATGCAGCGTGGTTATAATCGGCGCCTTCCCACCCTGCGATCACCAGCCCCCGCCTGATGTCAGCCGCGCACATTGAAGTGACCGTTCGCGAAGGCGGACAGCTTGTGCGGCTTGCCGGGCGCTGGACGCTGGCGACTACGTCGCTGCGAGCGATGGAATTGTCCGCCGAACTCGGACGTGCCGCGGAAGCCGACAGCCATTGGGATTGTCTGGACCTCGAAGCAATTGACAGTGCCGGAGCCATGCTGCTCTGGCGTGCATGGGGACGGACTTTGCCCGTGCAACTGGAGATCAAGCCGGAGCACTGGCGAGTGTTCGAGCGCATCCAGACGGCCGATCACGAGCCACGGGCGCCGGTCGTTCCGGTCTCGCCGCTGCACGGCGTGATCGTGGTCGGCAGCGCGGCAATCGGCACCGGTCGCCACCTGGCCGATTTCGTGGCCTTGATCGGTCAGTTCGGCCTGAACCTGATTCACGTGATGCGTTATCCGGCCGATCTGCCCAAACGCGAGATTTCCGCCAATCTTTACAAAAGCGGGGTGCGCGCGATGCCGGTTACCGCCCTGGTCGGGTTTCTGATCGGGGTCGTGCTGTCCTACCTGTCCGCCTTGCAGCTGAAGCAGTTCGGCGCGGATATTTTCATCGTCAATATCATCGGCCTCGGCATCGTGCGCGAACTCGGGCCGGTACTGGTCGCCATTCTGGTTGCCGGCCGGTCGGGTTCCGCGATGACGGCGCAACTCGGCGTGATGCGCGTTACCGAGGAGATCGACGCGCTGGCGACCATGGGCGTGCCGCGCGGACTGCGCCTGATATTCCCCAAGGTGGTGGCGCTGACCATCGCCATGCCGTTGCTGGTGCTCTGGGCCACGGCCATCGCCCTGGTCGGCGGCATGGTTTCGGCGCAGATGCAGCTCGACATTTCCTACGGGTTTTTCTTCCAGACCCTGCCGCGCGTGGTGCCCGCCGCAAATCTCTGGATCGGCTTGGCCAAGGGGGCGGTATTCGGCATGTTCGTCGCGCTCGTGGCCTGTCATTTCGGCCTCAGGGTGCGACCCAATACCGAAAGCCTGTCGAGCAATACGACGGCGGCGGTAGTCTCGGCGATCACCGTGGTCATCATCCTCGATTCCATTTTTGCCATTGCCACGCGCGGCATCGGCCTGCCGGGTTGAAAGCTTTGAGCACACAGCCATGACAGACTCGGTCATCCGCATTCGCGACCTTTCCACCCGCTTCGGCGAGGTGTGGATACACAAGGGGCTGAATCTCGACATCCAGCGCGGCGAACTGGTGTCGCTGGTGGGCGGCTCGGGCAGCGGCAAGACGACGCTGCTGCGCATGGTCATCGGCTTGCTCCTGCCAGATGGCGGCAGTATCGAACTCTTCGGCGAACCCCTGTTCGGCGGTGGTGTGGCGCGCGAACGCTCGTTACGGCAGCGCTTCGGTGTGCTGTTCCAGCAAGGCGCGCTTTTTTCCGCATTCAGTGTGTTCGACAACATCGCCTTCCCCTTGCGGGAACTCAATCGCTACGACGAGGACGCGATCCACGATCTGGTGATGCTCAAGCTATCCATGGTCGAGTTGCTGCCGCGTCATGGCAAACTGATGCCGGCCGAGCTCTCCGGCGGCATGATCAAGCGTGTCGCCCTGGCACGCGCCCTGGCGCTGGAGCCGGAACTGTTGTTGCTGGACGAGCCGACCGCCGGCCTCGATCCGGACCGCTCCGACAGTTTTGTGCGGCTTATCCGCATGCTGGGCGAAGAACTCGGGCTCACCGTCATGCTCGTCACGCATGATCTCGATACGCTGGCGGCACTTTCGACCCGTGTTGCGGTGCTCGCCGAGCAGCGCATCCTCGCCTACGGCACGACGGAGGAAATCATGCATTTCGATCATCCTTTCATTCGCAACTTCTTCCTTTCCGAGCGCAGCGTGCGTGCCCTGCAGAATTCCGGGCACGCGGCAGCGCCGAACTGAAAGTCCCAAACCATGGAAAACCGATCACACGCGCTGGCGGCCGGCATCTTCACCATCCTGCTCGGCATATGCTCCGCCGTTGCCATCTGGTGGCTGGGACAGAGCGACGAGTCGACCACTACCTACGTTCTCGAAACGCGGCGCAACGTCACCGGCCTCAACGTCCAGGCTCAGGTGCGCTACCGCGGGATCAGGGCCGGCAAGGTGGAAGCCATCGAACCGGATGAAGCCGATCCGCGCGTGATCCTGGTGCGCATCAACATCAGCAGTCGCTTCAAGCTGACCAGGGGCAGCACCGCCCAGCTCGGCTACCAGGGAGTGACGGGGCTGGCCTACGTGCAGATCGAGGACGACGGATCCTCGATAGAGCCGCTGACGGGGAAGGATGGCGAGCCGCCGCGCATGGCGCTGCGGCCCACCCTGTTCGACACGCTGGGCGAGAAGGCGGGTGACATCGTTACCCAGATCAGCGCGGTGTCGCTGAGGTTGGCGAAGCTGCTTGACGAAAAGAACGTGCAGAATCTTTCGCGCACGCTGGACAATGTCGCGACGGCGTCGGACAGCCTGCGCGAAATGCCGGCCATTCTGGCGTCGGTGCGCGAGGTGCTTTCCGAGAGCAACCTGCGCAACCTGCGACAGATTCTGGTGCATGTCGAAAAAACAGCCGGGGAGACCGCGCCGCTGACCCGCGAGGTGCGCGAACTGGTGAAGTCGATGGCCGACCTGTCGCATCGCTTCGAACTGCTGGCGGGCAACGTCAGTGACGAATTGACGAGCGGAACGTTGCCGCGCGCCAATGAATTGATGCGCGAACTGACGGCCAGTTCGCGGCAGCTGTCACGCGTGCTGGACGGGATCGAGAATAATCCGCAGATGCTGATTTTCGGTCGTGGCGCCGGCATACCCGGCCCCGGTGAGACCGGGTTTTCTGCTCCGGCAACAAAATTGGGAGTTCAATGATGAAGTGGCTGATTGCGATTCTTGCAGGCGGGGTGCTTGCGGCCTGTGGCGGCAATGTGGCGACCGTCGAGCCGGTCCGTTACGATCTTGGCAGCCTGACCGGCAAGTGGCCCGGATCGCGCATCCCGATAGCGGCGGTCGAGGTACAGGCGGCGTCCTGGCTCTCGGAAACGGCCATGCATTTCCGGCTTTCCTATGCCGAGCCGCTGCGGCGCCAGACCTATATCGAGAGTCGCTGGGCGGCGCCACCGGCAGAGTTGCTCGAAACCTTCCTCAAGCGCCGGATTGTCTTCGGCCAGCCTGATTTCAGCGGTACGGGTTGCCGCCTGCAACTCGTTGTCGATGAGTTCGAGCAGCGCTTCGATGAGCTGCAAAAGAGCTACGCGGTGCTCGAAGTCAGGGCTTTGCTGACACCCTTGCATGGCGGCGATATGCTGTCCAGAAAGGCATTCGTGGTCCGCAAGCCGGCGCCGGCGGCCGATGCCCGCGGCGGTGTGGCAGCCGCCCGCGACGCGGCGCAAGCGCTGGCCGATGATCTTGGCAGCTGGCTGGGAGAACTATCCCGCGACAGGCCTGCTATTGTCGACCGCTGTCGCACCCCTTAGAGAGGCGAGTTCAATGACCAATCCCTACGCCGCCGGGCTGGACAAGAATCCGGCCAACTACGTCCCGCTGACGCCGCTCAGCTTCATTGAGCGCTCGGCCTACATCTATCCCGATCGCGTGGCGACGATACACGGCAGTCGCCGCATAAGCTGGCACCAGGCCTACGAGCGTAGCCGGCGCCTGGCTTCTGCCCTGGCGATGCAGGGAGTCGGCGCCGGCGACACGGTGGCGGTGATGCTCAACAACACGCCGGAGATGTTCGAGTGCCACTTCGGCGTGCCGATGTGCGGCGCGGTACTCAACACCCTGAACACGCGCCTCGACGCCGAGTCGATCGCATTCATGCTCAACCACGGCGAAGCCAAGGTGCTGATCACCGACCGTGAATACTCGGGCATGGTGAAGAAAGCGCTGGCGGACTTGGGACGCACGATTTTCGTCGTCGACGTCGATGATCCCGAGTACACCGGTCCCGGCGAGCGCCTCGGCAATACCGACTACGAGTCGCTGCTCGCCAGCGGCAATCCGGAATACGCATGGAAAACGCCTGCGGACGAGTGGGATGCGATTTCGCTCAACTACACCTCGGGCACCACCGGCAACCCCAAGGGCGTGGTCTATCACCACCGCGGCGCCTACCTCAATGCCCTGTCCAACATCGTCTCCTGGGGCATGCCGCCGCAATCGGTGTACCTGTGGACGCTGCCGATGTTCCATTGCAACGGCTGGTGCTTCCCGTGGACCGTGGCGGCCAATTCGGGTACCAATGTCTGTCTGCGCCGCGTCGACCCGAAGCTGATCCTCGACGCCATCAGGGAGCACAAGGTCAGCCACTATTGCGGCGCGCCGATCGTGCATTCGATGTTGATCAGCGCCCCGGCCGAGTGGCGCGCGGGCATCAACCACAAGGTCTCGGCGCTGGTGGCCGCGGCGCCGCCGCCGGCCGCCGTGATCGAAGGCATGGGCAAGATCGGCTTCAACATCACCCATGTCTATGGCCTGACCGAAACCTATGGCCCGGCCGCAGTCTGCGCCAAGCATGACGAGTGGCTGGAGTTGCCGCTGGACGAGCAGGTGCGCCTCAATGGCCGCCAGGGCGTGCGCTATCACTGCCAGGAAGGGATCACGGTCATGGATCCCGTCTCCATGCAGCCGGTGCCCTGGGACGACCAGACCATGGGCGAGATCATGTTCCGCGGCAACATCGTGATGAAGGGCTACCTGAAGAATCGGAAGGCGACCGAAGAGGCCTTCCATGGCGGCTGGTACCACACCGGCGACCTGGCCGTGATGCAGCCCGATGGCTACGTCAAGATCAAGGACCGCAGCAAGGACGTCATCATTTCCGGCGGCGAGAACATTTCGTCGATCGAAGTCGAGGACACGCTGTACCGGCATCCGGCCGTGATGGGTGCCGCGGTGGTCGCCACGCCCGATGAGAAGTGGGGTGAGGTGCCCTGCGCCTTCATCGAATTGCGCGAAGGTTCCAGCGTAACCGCCGAAGAGCTGACCGAGTTTTGCAGGGAGCGCATGGCGCGCTTCAAGGTGCCGAAGAAGTTCATCTTCGAGGCGTTGCCGAAAACCTCGACCGGCAAGATCCAGAAGTACGTGCTGCGCGAGAAGGCAAAGTCGACCCAGGCCATCGAATAGCCGGAAGGCTTTGCGACACAACGATCCGATTCGATCTGGACAGGAGAAACAGACATGAATGCACCCGACAAAGCCACAGCGGAAACCACCATGCCCATCCTGCTGCGCGAGGACAGCGACGGCGTCGCGACGCTGACTCTGAACCGTCCGACGCAGTTCAATTCACTGTCCGAGGAACTGCTGGCTGAATTGCAGGCGACCCTCGATGCGATTGCCGCCGACACGTCGGTTCGCGCCGTGGTGATCGCCGGCGCCGGCAAGGCTTTCTGCTCCGGCCACGACCTCAAGCAGATGCGCGCCAACCCGAGCAAGGGCTACCAGCAGAAGCTGTTCAAGGCCTGCGGCAAGGTCATGATGACCCTCGTCGAAATGCCGCAGCCGGTGATTGCGCGGATTCACGGCATCGCCACGGCGGCAGGCTGCCAGCTGGTCGCCATGTGCGACCTGGCCGTCGCTGCCGAAGGCGCGAAGTTCGCCGTGTCGGGCGTGAATCTCGGCCTATTCTGCTCGACGCCCTCGGTCGCGCTGGGTCGCACCATGGGCCGCAAGCAGGCCATGGAAATGCTGCTGACCGGCGACTTCATCGACGCCGCCGAGGCGCAGCGGCGCGGCCTGGTCAATCGCGTGGTGCCGCTCGATCAACTCGATGCCGAAGTGAAGAAACTCACCGATTCGATCTGTGCCAAGTCTCCGGTTGCCCTGGCCATGGGCAAGCAGATGTTCTACAAGCAGCTCGAAATGGGGCTCGACGGCGCCTACCAGCTGGCCGCCGAAACCATGGCCTGCAACATGATGGCCCACGATGCGGCGGAAGGCATCGATGCCTTCATGCAGAAGCGCAAGCC
>CAZYTN010000046.1:0-6577 GCA_964650115.1 uncultured Sulfuritalea sp. | reverse complement strand
TGATGGCCCACGATGCGGCGGAAGGCATCGATGCCTTCATGCAGAAGCGCAAGCCGGAATGGAAGGGCTGCTGAAATCCATTGCGCGTGCCGGATCGGGGATTGGACGGTGCTCGCTACGATTTCTTCACAAGCTTTGAAAAAGTCGGCGCTGGCGACACGGCGATTCGGCGCGTGACGGATCGGATTTCGGCGCCCGATCGTGCGGCGCAACTGCTGTCCATCGTCGATGCGCTGGTCGCCGAAGTGCGTAGCGATGGCCGCGCCAAGGCCGCGCTGGACAGCGTTCTGGACAAGGATCTCGGCCTGGACAGCCTGGCACGCGTGGAACTCCTGACGCGCATCGAACAGGCTTTTGGCGTTCGCCTGGGCGACGCTGTGCTGGGCGCGGCGGAAACCCCGCGTGACCTGCTCATGGCCATCGCCGCCGCTGCGCCTGCCGCGGCCGAGATCCACGGCGACAGGGTTGCATGGCAAGCGCCGGAACCACTGGAGGAGGGCAGCCCGGACAGTGCCGCGACGCTGGTCGAGGTATTGCAGTGGCATGCGCGGCGGCATCCCGAACGGCCGCATGTGCTGTTTCAGCGCAGCGCGACGGAGACCGACACCCTGAGTTACGGGGCTTTGCTGGCGGCCGCGCTGCAGGTCGCCGCCGGCCTGAACGGCATCGGCATCGTCCCCGGCCAGTGTGTCGCCCTGATGTTGCCGACGGGGCTGGAGTTCTTCCACAGCTTCTACGGCATCCTGCTCGCCGGTGCGATTCCGGTGCCGATCTACCCGCCGACGCGGCCGGGGCAGATCGAGGACCACCTGCGCCGCCAGGCCGGCATCCTGCAGAACTGCGAAGCGGCGGCGCTGATCACTTTCGATGCGGCACGGATGGTGGCGCGGATTCTTTCCGGCCTGGTGCCAACCTTGCGCGAGGTGACGACACCGCAACAACTTCGCGATGGGGGAAGCGCGGCCGCGCCGCTGGCCGACCATCGCGGGCGGGGTTTCGAGATTGCCTTCATCCAATACACCTCCGGTTCCACCGGCAATCCCAAGGGCGTGACGCTGGACCATGGCAATCTGCTGGCCAATATCCGCGCCTGGGGCCAGGCCGTGGCGTTGACGCCGGCCGACGTGGTGGTCAGCTGGCTGCCGCTGTATCACGACATGGGTCTGATCGGCGCCTGGCTGGGCAGCCTCTACCATGCCTGCCCGCTGGTGCTGATGTCGCCGCTGGATTTCCTGGCGCGTCCCGAACGCTGGCTGTGGGCCATCCATCAGCATCGCGGTACGGTGACGGCGGCGCCCAATTTCGCCTTCGAGCTCTGCATGCGGCATCTCGATCCGGCCGGGCTGCAGGGTCTCGATCTGAGTTCCTGGCGTTATGCGGCCAACGGCGCCGAACCCGTGGGGGCCGAGACTCTGGCCCGTTTTGCGGCTGCCTTCCGGCCCTACGGTTTTCGCGCCGAGGCACTGGCGCCGGTCTATGGCCTCGCCGAATGTTCGGTCGGTCTCGCCGTGTCGCCACCCGGACGCGGGCCGCTAATCGAACGCGTACAACGTGAAGCGCTGGCCGCAGGCGAGGCGCTGCCGGCGGCGGCCGACGACATTCACGCGCTGCCACTGGTGGTCTGCGGCCGGCCGTTGCCGGGCCATGAAGTCCGCATCGTCGACGAGTCCGGCAGCGAGTTGCCGCCGCGCCGTGTCGGCCGCCTGGAATTTCGCGGGCCGTCGGCGACGCGCGGCTACTACCGCAACGCCGAGGCCAGCGCCAAACTGATCCGCGACGGCTGGCTGGATTCCGGCGATCTGGCTTATCTTGCCGATGGCGACATCGTCATCACCGGGCGCATCAAGGACACCATCATTCGCGGCGGGCGCAATCTCTATCCCTACGAACTGGAAGAGGTCGTCGGCGCCATTCCCGGCGTGCGTCGCGGCTGCGTCGCGGTGTTCGGTGTCGGGGTGGCCGGGCAGGGCACCGAGAAGCTGGTGGTGGTGGCCGAAAGCCGCGAGACGAATGCCGCGGCCAGGCAGGAGCTGATCCGGCGCATCAACGGCCTGACCGTGGATCTGCTCGGCACGCCGCCCGACGACGTGGTGCTGGCGCCGCCCCACGCCGTATTGAAGACTTCCAGCGGCAAGATCCGCCGCTCGGCAACGCGCGAGGTTTATTGCGGCGATGGGTTTGTCACCGGCGGTCGCGCGCTCTGGCTGCAAGTGCTGCGTCTCGGGCTGGCCGGGTTCTGGCAAGGCTTGCGGGCCGCGCTGCGTCGCGGCGTGGAATTGCTCTATGGCGGCTATGCCTGGTGCATCTATGGCCTGCTGGCGCTGCCTGCCGTGCTGGGCATCCTGCTGCTGCCGGGCGTCGCCTTGCGCTGGCGCCTGGTGGGTGCGCTGGCGCGGGCCTGCGTGCGCCTGTGCGGCATCCGCCTGCGAATTGCCGGACTGGATCGCCTGTCCGAGGAGACCGCCGTGTTCGTCGCCAATCACGCCAGTTATGTCGATACCATCGTGCTGGCCGCAGCGCTGCCGATGCATGTCGGCTTTGTCGCCAAGCAGGAGCTTGCCACCCATCTCTTGGCCGGTTCGCTGCTGCGTCGTCTGGGCGCCGTCTTCGTGGAGCGCTTCGACGCAAGGCAGGGAGTCGATGACGTGCGTCGACTGGTCGAACTTGCCGGCCAGCGGCCCCTGTTTTTCTTCGCCGAGGGAACCTTTACCCGCCAGCCGGGCTTGCGGCCTTTCCGCCTGGGGGCTTTTCAGGTGGCGGTGCAAAACCGGCTGGCCGTCACGCCGGTGGCGCTGAGCGGGACTCGCGAAATATTGCGCGACGAATCCTGGCTGCCACGGCGCGGCGCGGTGCAAATCACTTTTTGCGAGCCCGTCGTTGCAAGGGGCGAGGACTGGCAGGCGGCACTGCAACTGCGCGATGCAACGCGGCGGGAGATCCTGCAGTACTGCGGCGAACCCGATCTGGAGTAGCCCGCGAGGCGGCACGGACAAGCTGAACGGGTGCCTCGCTCAGCGGCAGGCGGCAGCTGTCTTTCGCAGCTTTTCCATGATGGTCGCGGCTTCTTCCATGCTGGCAAACGGGATCTTCGCCTCGTGGCCGGAGCCAAGGGAACCGCCGCCATAGTAGATTCTCAGTTCCGTGCGGGTCGCCTCGACATATTGCACGATGCCAAGATTGATCCAGCGCCGTTTGCCGGGTTCATCCGCGGGAATCTCGTAGAGGCAAAACGCCGTCGATCCCGGCACAAACGCTGCCGTTCCCGGCACAACCGCTGCCGTTCCCGGCGCAACCGAAGTTGCCCCGGGTACTACAGGCTGGGCGCTGGCCAGCCGTACCCCCACCGCTGCCGTCGCGGCGCAGATGATGCGCAGCACTCGAATCCGTTTCACGCTCATCCCGCAAGGATAGCCGCATGCCGGGTCATGGCGACAATTTTCCTCAGGCCTTGCGCAGCATCGCCGCCAGCATTGCAATCGTCATGGCGGTGAAGGCGACCAGCGACCACTCCGCAATCGAGAGGCCGAGGAACTTCCAGCCGGCCTCGGAACACAGGCCCGATGCTTCGAACATCAGCGGCCACTGGCTGCCCGCCCAGTTCACGAAGTGTTCCCACCAGGGTTGATCGGCGGTGCAACTGGCGCCCTTGGCGAAACGTTGCAGCCAGGTCTGATAGCCCGCAATGCCGACGCCCGTCAACGCGGTCGCTGCCATGACGAATGCGGCCGCGCGTCGTGCCAGCGTTCTTGCAGGCGCCGGTCCGGCCAGCAACCACGCGGCGATGGCTTCGAGCGCGAGCAGCAGATAAAGCATGCGCTGCAGGATGCACAGCGGGCAGGCGGCGAGATTCATGGTGTGAGCCAGAATCAGGCCGCCGCCGACAAGGCCCGCGGCAGCAATCCCGGTGGCGGCAATCAGGCCGCGGGGCGCAAACAGCGGGCGCAGCCACTGCATGGCTTACTTGCCCTTGCGTTCCTGGCGCACCTTGGCGATGACGCTGTCGGTAAGCTTCAACAATTCCTCGTAGCTGCCGACAGCTTCGTTGTTGAGGAGGTACCTGCCGTCTACCGCCAGCGAAGGCACGCCGCTGATGCGGGCGGTCGATGCATCCTGGTCAGCGCGCTGCAGCTTGGCCTGCATTGAAAAGGCAGCCATCGCATCGCCGAACTTCTTGGCGTCGGCGCCTTTGCTCGCGGCCCAGGCGACCACGGCTTCGTCGGTCTTGAACTGGACGCGCTGTTCGTGGATCGCGATGAAGACGGCGGCGTCGAGCTTGGCCAGATTGTCCGTGGCTTCGAGCGCATAGTAGATGCGGGAAAGCCGCGCCCACTCGGGGCGGTTGAAACTGACTGGAACGCGGCGGAAGCTGACATCCTTGGGCAGCCTGGACGCCCACTGGCTGATCAGTGGATGAAAGTCGTTGCAATGGTTGCAGCCGTAGGAGAAGAACTCGATGACCTCGATCTTGTCCTTGGGACTCGCCAGCGGTGGGCTGATTGCCTTGAGTTCGCGCCCGACCTGGGGCTCGGCAGCCAGGCTCGGACCGGACAGGGTGAGCGAGGAAACGAGGGTGACAAACAGCAGGGCAACGAGTCTTTTCATGAAAATCTCCGTGGAAAGGTGCTTGGAGTCGAATTGTAAGACAGCGTTCCCCATAGAATGATCGCGGACTAAAATTTTCATCGAGTTTCCGGCCCGCGGCCCGCCTCCGGGTCTCGTCCGGATCGGGGCCGATCTGGAGCAAAGCCATCATGGACATGCCGAAAAATTATTTCAAGCAAGGACTGCGGCAGGCGCAGTGGCAGGTCGGCCTGTTTGTCGGGCTGGCCAGCGGCTACAGCATGGAGATCCTCGCCGGCGCCGGCTTCGATTGGCTGGTGATCGACGCCGAGCATTCGCCCAACAATCCCGCCAGCGTGCTGGCGCAGTTGCAGGCCGCCGCGCCTTACCCGGTGCAGTTGCTGGTGCGGCCGATGAATCACGATCCGGCGTTGATCAAGCAGTATCTCGACGCTGGCGCACAGACTCTGCTTGTGCCCCTGGTCGACAACGCGGAACAGGCCGAGGCGCTGGTGCGCGCCGTGCGCTATCCGCCCGAGGGCATCCGCGGCGTCGCCGCCTCGTTGGCGCGAGCGGCGCGCTGGAACGGCGTCAAGGACTACGTGAAGCATGCCAACGCTGAAGTCTGCCTCGTCGTCCAGGTGGAAACACGGCAGGGGCTGGAAAATCTCGACGCGATACTGGCCGTCGAGGGCGTCGATGCCGTTTTCATCGGTCCGGCCGATCTCGCTGCCTCGCTCGGACATCTCGGCGACGCCGGGCATCCCGAGGTCAGGGCCGCCATCCAGGATGCGCTGCGCCGCATCGCGGCTTCAGGCAAGGCGGCAGGCGTTTTCGTCACCGATCCCGCGCTTGCCCCACACTACCGCGGCTGCGGCGCCAGCTTCATTGCCGTCGGCGGCGACACCACGCTGCTGCGCAATGCAGCCGTGAAACTGGCTGCATCTTTCCAGGATAATTCGATTACCACGTGATTACGAGAGTGAAGACATGAAGAACCTCGAACTCCTGCGCAATGCCTGTCTGATCAATGGCGAATGGCTGGGCGCGACCGGCGTCGACCTTGAAGTGCGGAATCCGGCCAACGGCGATCTGGTCGGAACCGTTCCCAGCTTCGGCGCCGCCGAAACCCGTCGCGCCATCGATGCGGCGCAGGCTGCCTTTCAGCCGTGGCGCGCGAAAACGGCCGACGCACGGGCCAGGATTCTGAAGCGCTGGTTTCAGCTGATGATGGAAAACCAGGAAGACCTGGCGCGGCTGATGACGCTGGAGCAGGGCAAGCCACTGGCCGAGGCGCGCGGCGAGATCGCCTACGCGGCCTCCTTCATCGAGTGGTTCGCCGAGGAGGCGCGGCGCGTGTATGGCGAGGTGATTCCCTCGCCGTTGCCCGACCGCCGCCTGATCGTGCTGAAGCAGCCGGTCGGCGTCTGCGCCGCGATCACGCCGTGGAATTTTCCGGCGGCGATGATCACGCGCAAGGTTGCCCCGGCGCTGGCCGCAGGCTGCACCATGGTGGTCAAGCCGGCCGAGCAGACGCCGCTCTCCGCTTTGGCGCTGGCCTGGCTCGGGCAGCAGGCCGGGATTCCGCCCGGCGTGCTCAACATCGTGACCGGCGAACCCGTCGCCATCGGCGGCGAACTGACATCGAATCCGAAAGTGCTGAAGCTGTCCTTCACCGGTTCGACCGAAGTCGGTCGGCTGCTGATGGCGCAATGCGCGCCGACGATCAAGAAGATGTCGCTGGAACTCGGCGGCAATGCTCCCTTCATCGTCTTCGACGACGCCGACCTCGACGCCGCGGTGGCCGGGGCGATGGCCTCGAAGTACCGCAATACCGGCCAGACCTGCGTGTGCACCAACCGCTTCCTGGTGCAGGAGGGCGTGCGCGATGCATTCGCGCAAAAGCTGGCGGCCGCCGTGGCCGGACTCAAGGTCGGCAGCGGGCTGGAGGAGGGCGTGACCCAAGGGCCGCTGATCGACGGCGCAGGTCTGGCCAAGGTCGAGGAACTGCTGGCCG
>CAZYTN010000045.1:0-13230 GCA_964650115.1 uncultured Sulfuritalea sp. | reverse complement strand
GTACGGCAAAACCGGACCCGGCAAGCTGCTGGTAAAGATTCGACATTTCCACGCGCGCCGTCGCCAGGACCTCGGCAAGCTTCTGTTGTCGCTGAAGCAGTTGTTCCCGGACGAGGATATCGACTTGATAGGTCCCGAGCGGCGACAGCCCGTATTCCTTCGCGCAACGCAGCCAGGAACGCGCGACCCGGTCGTCGGCGGGTGGCGAGGGGCATTTACCCGTCCCGTCGATAATCGCGTGTACGCGGTCGAAGTGTTTGCCGGCAAGGGCCGTGGCTACGCTCACCTGTATCTCCTCGGGGAATCGATCACTAGGTCGATCTCCTCTTCTATTCCGGTACAGACAACGGAAACAAGCCTTCCGGCCGAACCATTGAAAGCAAGGAAATCTGTTCCGGGTATTGGATATTAATGATTTTCATGAGAAAGGTACAGAATTTTTGGCGGAATGGGTGATGGACAAGAAGGGTCTTTCCATCCGGAGGCCATTCCGCACTGCGAATATGCTGTGGAAGTGGCCTGTCAAAATAATCGCGGACAATCCTTAAACTGCTTTTATGCATTTTCTGTAGCAGGCGCTCAATTCAGGTCTGCTCTCGTTTTTTGAGCGGATGAAACGTAAGAGATTTCCCGCAGCAACGTCACCCTTCGACACATCGCCGAAGGAGCGACGTACCGATAAGTGGGTAGCCTCCACTGGAACTTCGTTTTCGCGTGTTTCATCATCAGCGGGTGGCTCTCGCTGCCATGAGCGTCAGGAGGGGTAATGACCGAACCCGGGGTGATACCCGCGCACGATGAAGTGGACGGCCCACTGGACGGTCCGCGCGCCTGGTGTCACGTGATGTACGGGCTGCACGCATTGTCGGCGGCATCCGCGATACTCAGCTCGGCCACCATCATCGGCGCCGTCGTCTTCGGCTGGCCCTCGATCATCGCAGTGATCATCAGTTACGCGACGCAGGAGATGGTGCGCGGCACCTGGCTGGCGACGCACTGGCGCTGGCAGCTGCGCAGCTTCTGGTTTGCCGCCTTGTGGCTGCTGGTGGCCGGGATGTTGATGCTCACCCTGATCGGCATTCCGGCGGCGTTCATGGTTGTCGTCGGCACCGGCCTGTGGGTGCTCTACCGCGTCATCCGCGGCTGGATGGCCTTGCTCGATCGGCGCGCCATGCCGGTGCAGGTCGTGGCACCGGTAGCCTGACACCGGCCATGCCTGGCGCCGCACGGATTGCGGCATCCGGGGTGCGGACTATACTTTGCTCATGTTTCGCCTGTACCTCGCTTTCCTGATCACCCTGTGCGGCTGCATCCAGTCGCTGCCTCTGTTTGCCGCGGACGTTGCGGACGGCCGTTCGGTGCTGTTGATTGCGGCCGAGGGCATGGCCGATCCACGGTTCCGCCAGTCTGTTGTGTTGGTGACGCGGCATGGCCGCAGCCGTTCTACGGTGGGCGTCATCGTCAATCGCGTCCTCGGCTCAGGTCTGGATCGGGTGTTTCCCGAAATCAAGCAGGCGGCGCAGCACCGCCTGCATTACGGCGGCCCTGTGGCGCCGGGAGAAATTGTGTTCATGGTGCGCAGCGAGACGGCGCCGGCGGCATCGATAGGTTTAGCGGAACGCCTGTTCCTTAGCAGTAATCTCGGCAGCCTGCGGCAACTGCTTGACGCGCCGACGTCGGCGACCCAGCTTCGGGTGTTCAGCGGTTTTTCCAGTTGGGCGCCGGATCAACTGGAGGGCGAGATCGATCGCGGCGACTGGTATCTGCTGCCGGTCGATGTCGATGCCCTGTTCAACGATCCGCTGGACGATATGTGGCCCAGGCTGTGGCGCCGTGCGACGCAGGTGATGGTGCAAGCGCCGCAGCACACCGGCCGTATCTCGCTGGCACAGCGCTGATGCCGATGACATCACCGGATGCAAGTCGCCGGTTGCCGTCAAGGCATTAGGCGAACCAGACTACTCCTCGACGCTGGCCGCCCGCATACTGCGACATCCTTTCACTTCAGCAGGAATTCAAATGACCATTTGTCCGATTGCCATCGTCGCTGGCTGCAAGAAATGCCCGGCCTTCAAGATATGCCCGCTCAAGAGGGTCATCGGCGACATGCCACCGGCACCCGTTGTGGAAGCCGCGGCTGCCTCGAAGTCGCGCAAAATCGCCGCACGCAAGAAGAAGTAGCCACCCTAACAACGTCGCGGGATTTTGGCCGGAGCGACAACCGGCGCACCAACAGCGCGCAGCGAGCTTTTGTTCTTACTCCATTATGGTGCGTCAAGCGTATTCTCTGAGCCCCTGCCGGGCATGGGGGGCTTAAGGCTTAAACCTGCAGCAGCAACGGATTGCAGCCGTTTCACCGGCTCCGGTCAAGGCATGGCACGCCCTTCGCATCTCGATAATTCGGCGCAGGCGGCGCGCGAATGGTTTGTCGCATTCCGGCAACAATTGCGACCGACAATCATCGGTCGGGCAGCCGCCGTGCCGCGCATCTGGAACGACCAGGGGAAAGCCATGGAACTCACTCCACGCGAGAAGGACAAGCTGCCGAGCTTTACCGCGGCATTGCTTGCCGAACGCCGCATCGAGTCATCATGGTCATGACCGCCAACAGCTTCCTCAGCCTCGGCCCCGAGGGTTTCCACCGCATTGCCTACGGCGCCTGGGGCAGCGCGGAAAGCCGCCATGCCGTGCTCTGCGTGCACGGGCTTTCCCGCAACAGCCGCGATTTCGACCGCTTGGCGACGGCGCTGGAAGCCGACTGCCGCGTGATCTGCATGGATGTCGTCGGCCGTGGTGACAGCGAATGGCTGGAGGACAAGTCGGGCTATTGCTTTCCCACCTACCTCGGCGATGCGGCGGCCCTGATCGCCCGCGTGACGACCCCGGGGCGCCAGGGACTGTTCGGCCAGTTGCAGGCGCGCCTGCTCGGGCCGCCGCCGACGACCAGGGTCGATTGGGTCGGCACCTCGATGGGCGGCCTGATCGGCATGCTGCTCGCCGCCAAGCGCGGGTCGCCGATCCGCCGCCTGGTGATGAACGACGTCGGCCCCTTCGTGCCCTGGAACTCGCTGATCCGCCTCAAGGGCCATGTCGGATCGCAGACGCACTTTGCCTCGGCGGCCGAGGTCGAGGCCTGGGTGCGCCAGGCCTGCGCGCCCTTCGGCCCCCTCGATGATGACTGGTGGGCACATCTGGCGCGCCATGCCGCCGAGACGACCGAGGCGGGCGATCTGCGCCTGCGCTACGATCCCGGCATCAGCCACGGCACGGCCGTGCATCGCGATCCGGAATTGCCGATCGGCCCCGAATTCCTGCGCGGCATCGATCTCTGGAGCATCTGGGAGCAGGTGCGCTGCCCGGTGCTGGTGCTGCGCGGCGCCGAATCGGACGTGCTGCCGGCGGAAGTCGTCGAGGAAATGCGCCGCCGCAAACCCGAATTGAGCGTGGTCGAATTTCCCGGTGTCGGCCATGCGCCGTCGCTGGCCGCGGAAGACCAGATCCGCGCCGTGCGCGACTTTCTGCTCGCGCCCGAGCCGCACCCGGCGCCGCAATGAAAGGCGAGACATGATTCCCGGCGAAATGCGCATCGAAGCCGGCGGCGCACGTCCCGGGCCTTGCCAGGCGGCTGGAGCAGGTGAAGAATTGCCGCCGTGCCACCAAAGCCGACATGCTGCACAACAGTGCGACCTCGCCGATCTGGGCGGATACCGAAACCTGCGCCGTTCGCGCCGACGGCGAGCTGCTGGTCTGCGAACCAGCACAGCTACTCCCAATGGCGCAAACTGCTTCCTGTTCCGATTTCACCCCACCCCAAGGAGAGCATCATGCCCAACAGACCCGTACGTCAGCTGGTAAAAAACCAGCGCATTCTCACCGCCTCCGCCACCCTGTCGGTGGCGGCGGCGGCCGTCGCCATGCGCGAGGCCAAGGTCGGCGCCATCATGGTCCTCAGCGGACCGCGCCTGGCCGGCATCTTCACCGAGCGCGACGCGCTCTACCGAGTGCTCGCTGCCGGCAAGGACCCGAAGCGCGCCACGCTGGCGGATGTCATGACCGTCAGCCCGACCACGATCGGACCGGACATGCCTTTCGGCCATGCGCTGCACATCATGTACGACCGCGGCTTCCGCCACGTGCCGGTGGTCGAGGACGGCGTGCCGATCGGCATGGTGTCTGCGCGCGATGCGCTGGGGCCGGAGATGGAGCAATTCGAGGAAGAGTTGCGCGAGCGCGAGCACATCACGGAGATTCTGGGTTGAGCCAGCCCGGGGAAAGCGCAGCTCATGCTGCTGTTTGAATCCCTTGCCCCGGCAGACAGTGTTGCCGGCGACCGCCTGGTGCTGGCCTTCGAGACGCGCTGCAAGAGTCGTTTGCGCGCGCGCCTGGCCTCGGGCGCGGAGTGCGGCCTGTTTCTGCCGCGCGGCACGGTGATGCGCGGCGGCGACAAGCTGCTGAGCAGCGACGGCCGCATTGCCGAGGTGGTAGCCGCCGTGGAGCCGCTGATGGAAGCCGCGAGCGAGGATCCGCAGCAACTGGCGCGTGCCGCCTACCACCTGGGCAACCGCCGTGTTGCCGTGCAGATCCTCGCCGACCGCCTGCGCTTCGTCCGCGATCGCGTGCTCGGCGAGATGCTGCGCGGCCTCGGCCTGGCGGTGGTCGAGATCGAAGCGGCCTTCGAGCCCGAGCCCGGCGCTTACGGCGCCCATGGCGCAAATGGTCACAGCGGCGAAGGCGAGCTTGCCAAAACCCGGCCGAAAATCCACGATCACTTTCAAGGTCGATGAGCGCAACTCCGGCCAGACTGTTACAGCTTGCCAGTCCGGTCCGGGGATTGCCCGCGATGAGAAGCAGGGGCTGATCGAGGTCCGAGCTTCGGCGTGCGTCCGGCGCGCAGAAAGTCGGCGCTGGCGCCACGGCGCCGGGCGCCGCCTACTCCGTGTCCGGCGGCATCATCTGCGGGTTCCAGACGACTTCCCAGAGATGCCCGTCGGGATCCTGGAAATATCCGGCGTAGCCACCCCAGAAGGTGTCCTGTGCGGGCTTGACGATCAGCGCGCCGGCCTCCCGCGCCTGCTTCATGGCCGCATCGACTGCGGCCTTCGAACCAAGGTTGTGGCCGAGAGAGAGTTCCGTCGCGCAGGGCGCCGTCGGTGCCATGCCGGAATCATGGGCGAGGCTGCGGCGCGGCCACAGCGCCAGCTTGAGGCCGGCCTGCAAGTCGAAGAAGGCCACCGCGCCGTGTTCGAATTCCCGGCCGACGATGCCCGCGGTCGGCAGCCCGAGGCCGTCGCGGTAGAAGCGCAGCGCGCGTTCGAGGTCATCGACGCCGAGCGTGATGACGCTGATGCGCGGATTCATAGCGCTGCCTGCAGCGTCTTCATGTAGGCCACGAGCTGGTCGAGGGCCTTGCCCCAGCCTTCCTGAAAGCCCATTGCGGCGTGGCGCTCGCGCGCCTCGGCATCGGCATGGAGCACGGTCGCGGTGTATTTGCTGCCGGTACCCTGCGCCTCGATTTCGATGATTCCGGTAAAGGCGAAGTCCAGCGTCGAAACCGGCCTGGCCGCCGGCCGGAAGCCGGGCTGCACCGCGTTGGACCACACCAGTCGGCGCTGCGGCACGATTTCCAGGTAGCAGCCGCTGTTGGGAAATTCCTGTCCTTCCGGCGAGAGCATCACGGTGTGGAAGAGCCCGCCGGGACGCAGGTCGATGGTGCAATCGATGGTCCGCCATGGCGCCGGCGTGAACCAGTGCTTGATGTGTTCCGCAGTGGTCCAGGCGGCCCAGATCGGTTGCGGCGGAAGGTCGACCACCCGTTCAAAAACGAGGTCGAGCTTGGGGTCGGCTTGATGGCCCGATGTATTCATGGTGTCATTTCCACTTTCCGGTTGCCCAGCGTTGCTGTTCAGCCCGCTTCCTTGCGTGCGGCGCCGACCTCGATTTCCGCGGCGCGCCGCATCTCCCCCGACTCGAACATCAATGGGTCGTCGATGAAGGCATTGGCCCAGGCGATGGTGTCGCTGCCCCAGAAGGATTGCCCGCGGAATGCCAGGGTCGGCACGCCGAACACGCCTTGCGCCGCGGCAGCCGCGGTATTGTCGATCAGCTCTTGCTTGATGTCCGGATCGGCGATCGATGCGGTGGCGGCGTCGAGACTGACGCCCAGGCGTTCGCAGAACAAAGGCCACTCGGCGGCGAGCTCGCGTCCCTCGCCCCAGACGAAATCGTAGGCCGCCTCGACCGCCGCGCGCGGTGCGCCGAGCGCGACCAGCAGGCGTTGCCCGTGCAGCGGATTGAAGGGATGGCGCGGCGGCAGGCGGAAGGGGATGCCCAGTTGCGAGGCGGTCCAGATGCAGCCGCGATAGGTGTGCAGGCGCTTTGGCGCCAGTTCCGCCGGCCCCTTGTTGTCCCAATGCTTCAGCAGGCCGGCGAAGAGCACCGGGACCGGTTCGATATCGAGGGCCGGATGCAGTTCGCCGAAACGCTTCAGATGGAGATAGGCGTAGGGCGAGACGAGGTCGAAATACCAGCGGGCGGCGATGCGGGGGCTCATGCGCTTGTCCTCGGTCGGTGCAGCCTGGGCGTCAGGCTGCCAGGGTGTCGATGCGTCGGCGCGATTCTACTGCCACGCCCTGGCCGCCCAGGGGAGAGGTTCGACAGCGAAGGCTATCGCCTGCGGCGCGACACGCTGGGTACCGTTCTGGCGATCTATGGCGATGGCGCCGCCTGCGCGGTGGAGTTCGCCGACGTCGGTGGCGAAATCGCGGTGGTGACGATCACGGCGGACGCGCTGAGCGAGGATTCCGCCGCGTGAGCGCCCGCTTACCCAACAGCGCTTGTGCTGAGGACGAAGAAAAGAAGATCGTTGACTATTTGCTCAAGCTTGCGCATCCGCAGGGTGGTCCGAAAGCGAAGTTTTTTCTTGCGCGCGGCTTTGCCGCTGTCGAATGGCAATCGATGCGCGTCGCCCTGCAGGCGCAGGGACGCGACAACCTTGTGACCAAGGTGACCCCTCATCCCTGGCGAGTCCGTTACGTGGTCGACTGCAACTGTCCGACCCCGGACGGCTTGAATCCCTGCATCCGCTCGGTTTGGGAACTGCCGGACCCCGCCGCCTGCCCGCGTTTGATCACGGCGCATCCGCTATAAGCCTGAAAACGCCGTAGCGCCGGCGCCGACTTTTGTCGTCGGCCGTTCAGCGCGGCTCGATGCGCAGCCACAGCGGCGCGGCGTGGCTGCCGGCGCGGCCGAGATTGGTCCGCGCCTTGAACTTGCCGGCGGCATCGCGCCGCGGATCGCCCTCCACTTCCAGCCACAGCGGAAACGCGACGCCCGGTGCGATGCCGGCTTCTTCCATATCCAGCGCCAGTTCGTAGCGGCGATGGCCGCTCAGCGCGCTGGCGCCCTGCGCCCGCTCGTAAATGTGCCAGTCGGTGCGTTGCCGCGGCGCGAAGTCGCCCCACGGAAAGCGCGTCTGGCGCAGCGCCGCCACCCCGCCGTGGCGGTCGAGGAAGACGCGCTCGTTGTCGAGCCAGGGTGACAGCCCGATGTGGAACCAGACGCGGAACTGGTCGAAGCCATCGGCGGTCGTGTCGGCCGGCACATCCGCGGCGAAGTAGAGGTGGTGCGCGTTGCTCGCGATCCACGCCACGCTGCCCAGTGCCAGCGGTGCCAGCGCGATACGGCTGGCGCCGCGCCACTCGTCTGCACCGATGCTGCCATCGAGCACCGGCGCCGCAGCGAGGGTCGGGATGTCCAGCACCTCCTGCCCGGTCGGCGCGCTGCGTGCGGCCGCCAGCCGGCTGCGCGCCGCCTTGGTCCAGTCCTCGAAATTGCGCCAGGGCGGGAAATACCAGCGCCGCGGTCCGCCGCGCAGTCGCGACCAACCCTCGTCTTCCACCAGCAACGCGTAGCGCGCCAGACGTTGGTGATCGTCGGTGACGTCAGGCCAGCGCGGTTCCGCCGGCATCGTCACGAACAGCAACTGTGCTGTCAGCGCAAGGGCGATGAGGAACCCGCCGCGCCCCGTCCACGACAGCTTGCGCAGCCAGGCAATCCACACCGCCAGAGCGATCAGGCCCATCAGCAGCGCGCTGCCGCCGAATACCAGGCGCCCGAAGTCGGCGAAGTCGAAGCCCAGCGCCAGCCAGGCGCCGCCCAACCCGCCGGAAACGGAAAAGCCGCGCCGGCTGCCGTCCCAGGCGATCCAGGCCGGTATCACGGCGAACAGCGTCAGCATGCAGTTGCCGATCACGGCCTGCACCCAGGGCGGCGTGCGGCCCTGGCTCGCCAGGCTGGTGCCGGCCAGGCCGAACACGCCACCCGCCGCCAGCAGCACCCAGCTCGGCGCATTGAGCCCGCGCAGGGCATCGGGCCAGAAGCCGGCAGCCAGGCCCATGATGCCCGCGGCGACCAGCAGCGCGATCAGGCCGAACGCATCGCGTTGTCCGCGACTTGCGCTCATTGCCCGGCCTCAGTCACGGCTGCGTCTGTCGTTGCCCGGCTCCAGCGTGCTGTCGCCGCCCATCAGGCGCAGGCTGCGCATGGGATAGATCTCGACATAGCTGAGCGCCAGCGCCAGCGGAATGATGATGTAGCGGCCGAAGAAAAAGCCGGTCAGCAGCAGGACGCCGATGCGCGCCAGGTGCATGCTGAAATCCCAGTTGAATTCGCGGCGCGCCTGCGCCGCGCTCATGCCTTCGTAACCGCGCCGGAACTCCTCGGCGATGTTGCTCGCGAGCACGTAGAGCAGGGCCAGGACGAGCCATGGGTCGCCCGGCAGGCCGGCCCAGAAGCCGGGGCGGAACAGGCCGGCATTGAAGAAGACCAGCGCGAACCAGTAGGGAATCGCCAGCAGGCCCAGCAGCAGCAACCAGACGGTGACCAGCAGGCCCCACTGCACGCGGCGGCCGATGTCGGCAGGAATGCCAAGGGGGATTTTGAAGACGGGCTCGGTCAGGGCGAAGGCCCGCAGGTGCAGCGCGATCATCGCCGCCAGCGCCGTCACGCCGTCGAACCAGATCTCGAACACCGCCACCGCCGGCGACCAGCCCAGCGCATGGACGCCGATCACCGGGATGGCATTGCGCGCCAGCACCAGCCAGGCGCGCGATCCCTCGCGGAAGGGCGCCAGGTGGCTGCGTGGGAGCGGCGGATGCGTGTCGGGCGCGGGCATGGCCGGATTGTCCCGCAAAATCACGGGCGCCGAGCGCGGCCTGTTGCCGAAAGTCGGCGCTGGCGGGACGGCGATCCGGTGCTACTGCTGCGCCTGCTCCTGCTCGGTGGCGATCGAGGGCGCGCCTTCCATCCAGGCTTCGGGCGCGCGGCGCAGGTCGAGGGTCAGCGGGTAGTCCGGGTTGCGCCCTTCGCGCCGCACGTGGATCGGGCCGGGCGTGTGGCCGTGGTTCCGGAAGCGCGCGACGCGGCGCGATTCGGCCGCGTTGGCATTGACCGGGAAGGTGTCTTCGCTGCGCCCGCCGGGATGGGCGACGTGATAGGTGCAGCCGCCGATCGAGCGCCCGCTCCAGCTGTCGACCAGGTCGAACACCAGCGGCGCCTGCACGCCTATGCTCGGGTGCAGGCCGGAGGGTGGGCTCCAGGCGCGGTAGCGTACGCCGGCGACATACTCGCCGCGCGTGCCGGTCCCGGTCAGCGGCAGCGGCCGGCCGTTGCAGGTAAGGATATGGCGGTTGTCGTGCATGTGGCGTACCTTGACCTGCAGGCGCTCGACCGAGGAATCGACATAGCGCGCCGTGCCGCCGGCACTGACTTCCTCGCCCAGCACATGCCAGGGCTCGATGGCCTGGCGCAGTTCGATCTCGATGCCGTGATAGACCACGGTGCCGAAGCGCGGAAAGCGGAATTCGAGGAAGGGCGCGAACCACTCGAACTCGAAGGCATAGCCGGCGCGCTGCAGGTCGAGCACCACGTCCTGCATGTCCTGGGCGACGAAGTGCGGCAGCATGTAGCGGTCATGGAGCCCCGTGCCCCAGCGCGTCAGGCCGCGGCCAGCGCCGGCGTAGGGCGTCTGCCAGAAGCGCGCCACCAGCGCGCGCAAGAGCAACATCTGCAACAGCGACATCTGCGCATGCGGCGGCATCTCGAAGCCGCGGAATTCGACCAGGCCGAGACGCCCCGTGGCGCTGTCGGGCGAGTAGAGCTTGTCGATGCAGAATTCGGCGCGGTGGGTGTTGCCGGAGAGGTCGACCAGGAGGTTCCTCAGCAATCTATCGACCAGCCAGGGTTGCAGGCTTTCCTCGCCCGGCTTGAGCCTCGCGGCCATCTGCTGGAAGGCGATTTCGAGTTCGTAAAGGCTTTCGTGGCGCGCCTCGTCGACGCGCGGGGCCTGGCTGGTGGGGCCGATGAACATGCCGGAGAACAGGTAGGACAGGGCCGGGTGGTGCTGCCAGTAGGCGATCAGGCTCATCAGCAGATCGGGCCGGCGCAGGCAGGGCGAATCGGCCGGGCTGGCGGCGCCCAGCGTGATGTGGTTGCCGCCGCCGGTGCCGGTGTGGCGCCCGTCGAGCATGAATTTCTCGGTGCCCAGGCGTGTCAGGCGCGCTTCCTCGTAGAGCGTCTGCGTGTTCGCCACCAGTTGCGTCCAGCTGCTCGCCGGGTGGATGTTGACTTCGATGACGCCGGGGTCGGGCGTGATGCGGAATTCCTTGAGGCGCGGGTCGGCCGGCGGCGTGTAGCCTTCGAGGCGCACGGGCAGCTTGAGGTCGGCGGCCGTGGCTTCGATCGCGGTGAGCAGCGTGATGAAATCTTCCAGCAGCGGCACCGGCGGCAGGAAGATGCACAGCACGCCCTCGCGCACCTCGGCGCACAGCGCGGTGTGCACGATCTCGCGCGGATCGTAAGCACCCTTCGGCGTGGCCGGCGGCGGTTCGATCTTGAGTCGCGGAGCTTCCGCGTCGACGGTAGCTTCCATCACGGCGGGGTCGGCCAGCGGCTCCTGCGCGGCAAACGGGTCGCGCGTGAATTCCTCTTCCTTCTCGCCGGGTGCCAGCCAGGGCAGCGAGGCCAGGGGCAGGCGCAGGCCCAGCGGCGAATCGCCGGGAATCAGGTAGAGATGTTCGCGGCGCAGCGACCAGGGGCTGGAGCGGAAGCGGGTTTGAAAGTCGGCGCTGGCGGGACGGCGTTTGCTGCTGGCAGCGGCAGGCGGCAGCGCCTTCAGCGGCAGCACATAGCCGGCCGCTTCGCCGAGGCCGCGTTCCAGCAGTTTGGCGATGCGCAGCCTTTCGTCGGGCTGCTTCAGGTCGGCCTTGAGCGGGTCGAAATTCTCCGGCCAGCGTTGTTCCGCATCGATCGCGTGCGCCACGTCCTCGTAGGCGGTGATCACGAAGCCGGGATCGAGGCCCAGCTGGCGCGCCAGGCGGCGGATGAAGTGCAGCGCGTCCTGGGGCTTGCGCGTGCCCGCGCCGTCGCCGGTGACCAGCAGCGACGCATCCTGCCACAGCGGCTTGCCGTCGCTGCGCCAGTAGCAGCCCAGCGCCCAGCGCGGCAGCGGCTCGCCGGGGTACCACTTGCCCTGGCCGAAATGCAGCATGGCGCCAGGTGCGAAATGGCCCTGCAGGCGCTTGAGCAAGTCGCCGGCGAGTTCGCGCTTCCGGTCCGAGAGCGCGGTGTAGTTCCACTCCGCGCCGTCCATGTCGTCGATCGAGACGAAGGTCGGCTCGCCGCCCATGGTCAGGCGCACGTCGTGCTTCTGCAACTCGGCATCGACCTGGTGGCCGAGGTCGAGCACGGCCTGCCATTGCGCCTCGGTATAGGGCTGCGTCACGCGCGGGTCTTCGTGGATGCGCGTCACCCGCATGGCGAAATCGAAATGCGCCTTGCACACCTCGGTGCCGCCGATCACCGGCGCGGCCGAGGACGGCATCGCGGTGCAGGCCAGCGGAATGTGACCCTCGCCGGCCAGCAGGCCCGAGGTCGGGTCGAGTCCGATCCAGCCGGCGCCGGGGATGTAGACCTCGGTCCAGGCATGCAGGTCGGTGAAGTCGTAGGCAGTGCCGGAGGGGCCGTCGAGCGCCTTGACGTCGGCCTTCAACTGGATCAGATAGCCCGAGGCGAAGCGCGCCGCGAGGCCCAGGTGGCGCAGCGCCTGCACCAGCAGCCAGGCCGAATCGCGACAGGAGCCGCGCTTGAGTTCCAGGGTTTGCTCGGGCGTCTGCACCCCGGCTTCGAGGCGCACGATGTAGCCGACATCGCCCTGCACGCGCTGGTTGACGCCGACCAGCATGTCGATGGTGCGCATCGGCTTGTCGAGCAATTCCCTGCGCGTGCGCTTGATCCAGTCGGCCAGCAGCGGCCCGGCCGGGTCGGCTTCGAGGTAGGGGCCGAGTTCGCGTTTCATGCCGTCCGGGTAGTCGAAGGGAAAGTTCTCGGCGAACTCGTCCATGAAGAAGTCGAAGGGGTTGATCACCGTCATGTCGGCCACCAGGTCGACGGTGATCGAGAGCGATTCGGCCTTCTCGGGGAAGACCAGGCGCGCCACCCAGTTGCCGAAGGGGTCCTGCTGCCAGTTGAGGAAATGCCCGGCCGGTTCGACCTTCAGCGAATAGCCGAGGATGGGCGTGCGGGCATGCGCGGCCGGGCGCAGGCGCACCTCGTGCGGAAAGAGCTGGACGGCGCGGTCGAAGCTGTAGCGGGTCTGGTGGTTGAGCGCGACGCGGATGGTCATCGGGGGCCGTTCAGGATGGAAAGTGGATGCGGCAGCCGCGCTGGACGCCGGCTACCACACGTGGTTGGGCAACTGGGCAAAGGCGCGGCGCACGCCCTCGCCCCAGCTCTGGCGCAGTTGCAGCATGTAGGGGTCGTGCTCGTCGAAGCGGTAAATATGGCCGAGCCGCAGCGAATCGCGTTCGTAGCAGGCGAGGTCGATCGGCATGCCGACCGACAGGTTGGAGCGCATGGTCGAATCGAAGGACACCAGCACGCACTTGACGGCGTCGTCCAGCGAGGTCTCGGCCGTGATGACGCGGTCGATGATGGGCTTGCCGTACTTGACTTCGCCGATCTGGAAATAGGGCGTCTCCGGCGTCGCCTCGATGAAATTGCCTTCGGCATAGACCATGAACAGGCGCTGGTGCTCGCCGGCGATCTGGCCGCCGACGAGGAAGTTGGCGCCGCCGTCGACGTTGTTTTCCATCAGGTAGGGGCCATCGCGGTGGCGCACCTCGCGCAGCGCGGTACCGACCAGTTCGGCCACGTCGTACATCGAAAACACGCTCA
>CAZYTN010000044.1:0-13410 GCA_964650115.1 uncultured Sulfuritalea sp. | reverse complement strand
CTTTCTGGTGGCGCAAATGGCTCAATGCGGTGGCGCCGACCAATTTCCTGCTGACGAATCCGGCAGCCATGCAGAAAGCCATGGACACCCGGGGCGAGAGCCTGCTCAAGGGCTTCAACAATTTTGTCACCGATTTTCAGGCAGGTGACGTGCAGATGGCGCGCCAGACGGATTTCGTGATCGGCAAGGATTTGGGAACGACGCCGGGCAAGGTGGTGTTTCGCAATCGACTGCTGGAAGTCCTGCACTACACGCCGACCCGAGAAAAGGTTTACGAAACGCCCATCGTCATCGTCACGCCATGGATCAACAAGTTCTACATCCTTGATCTGAACGCGAAAAAGAGCATGGTGAAATTTCTCGTCGATCAGGGCTTCGACGTCTACATCACCAGCTGGAAGAACCCGACAGCGGACATGCACGATGTCACCTTCGACGACTACCTGATGGAAGGTATCGGCCGCATCGTCGAAACCGCGCAAGGCATCTCCGGATCGGCCAAGGTGCATGCCGTCGGTTACTGCATCGGTGGCGCGGCGATGGCAGCCTGGATGGCTTGGGCCAATGGGCATTACGAGAAGGCGGAGGTGCCGGTCGAGACGGTCACACTGCTGACCACGCTGGTGGATTACCACAAGCCGGGTGACATCGAAGTGTTCCTCGACGAGAACAGCATCAAGTGGCTGGAAAAGTCGATGGCCGAAAAAGGCTACCTCGACGGCAAGGAAATGGCATCGGCATTCCGCCTGCTGCGTTCCAACAGCCTGGTCTGGCATTACGTGGTGCGCGGCTATCTGTTCGGCGAGGCGCCGCCGCCTTTCGATGTCCTGTTCTGGAACATGGATTCGACCCGCATGCCGGCCGCGATGCACAGCTGGTACTTGCGCAACCTCTATCTGGAGAACCTGCTGATCAAAAAGGATGCCTTGACGCTCGCCGGCGAGCAAATCGATCTGGGGCGGATTTCCCAGCCACTGTATGCGGTATCGGCCGAGGACGATCACATTGCGCCCTGGCGGCAGACCTTCCGCATCAACAATTTTGTCGCCGGTCCGCGCCGCTATGTGTTGTCTACTTCGGGCCATATTCTTGGTATCGTCAATCCGGTGGTGAGTCCGCCCAAGCGCGATTACCGTGTCGGTGCGGCCGAACGGCACGATACGCCGGACGACTGGCGTGAGCGGGCAGAACTGCATCGCGGTAGCTGGTGGGAAGACTGGATGGCCTGGCTCAAGCCGCAGTCAGGCAAACTGGTTCCGGCACCCGCGGTCGAGACCAAGAGCTTTCCCACGCTGGGCGATGCTCCAGGCACCTATGTGCTTGAGTCATGAGCGGTTGGCACGGCTCGTCGCCTGCAGACGCCGCCGATCACACCGCAGCTCGGACGAGGATGCTGAATCCGCCGGGCGCTTGACGGCGGTCAATGTTACGGGGTGGGGCAGCCTCCAAAATCAACCATAGCCCAAACGGAGTTTGTTCCCATGTCGATCACTACCCCCCTTTTTCAGCATCACAAACATTGCGATGAAATATTTGCCGATGCTGAAGAAGCCTGCGGAAAAGGTGACTGGACGGTCGGCGGAGCAGCGTTTGAGTTGCTGCGCGGACAGCTTGAAGCTCATTTCACCGCCGAAGAAGAACTCCTGTTCCCGGACTTCGAGGCGGCGACCGGCATGACCTCCGGTCCGACCGAGGTCATGCGCGGCGAGCACCGCCAGATGCGTGATCTGCTGGCCCAGATGCGGGTAGCGGTCGACTCCCGCGACAGCGACGCCTTCGGCGGGTCCGCGGAGACCTTGCTGATCCTCATGCAGCAGCACAACATGAAGGAGGAAAACATCTTGTATCCGATGTGCGACAACGCCCTGGGTTCGTCAGATGTCGGCGCCTCCCTTGCCGAGCGCCTCAAATAGCCATGACCACGATCATCGATGGGCGTGAGCTGCAGCCGCCCGAACCGATGGAGCGGACCCTGGAGGCGCTGGACGGTCTGGCCGACGGCGACGACCTGTTGCTCCTGCTGTATTGCCAGCCGCATCCTCTGTTCAACATCCTGCGGAACAACGGTTACGTCTGGACCGAGGAAGTTCTGCCCGAGGGAACGCGCGAGATACGGATTCGCAAGCAACCGGGCTGACGGACACTGATCGGATGCACCCCAGTCTTTCCTTCGATCAGGCGCCTCCGATTTCCGTGCCTTACCGCTTTTTTCTGGCGGCGCCATGGTTTGGTGTGATGGCCGGGATTCTTCTGGCCTGGTCTGGCCCCGATGCATTCGCTTCGCGCTGGACGCCCGAGGCATTGGCGCTGACTCATCTGATCGCCCTGGGCTTCATGCTCCAGGCCATGAGCGGAGCCTTGTTTCAGTTCATCCCGGTTGCGGTGGGGGGCAATGTCTGGCGTCCCGGGCTGGTTGCCAACACCGTGCAACCCTTGTTGTTACTGGCCACGCTGCTGCTCGTCGCGGGCTTGCTGTTCAGCCTTCCCGGCCTGCTGTCTGCCGCGGTTCCGCTGTTTCTGCTGGCGGTAGGAGGCTTCGTCACCGTGGTTGCGCTTGCGCTGTGGCAGACACCGGCGACAGGCATGACCTTGTGGGCGATGCGCATGGCGATCGGCGGCCTGGCGGTCACCGTGGTGCTCGGCTCGCTCCTGGCCGAGTCACTGGCGCGAGGGCTGTCGGTACCCATTGTCGAGTTGACCAACATCCATCTGGCATGGGGACTGGGTGGCTGGGCGCTGATGCTGCTGGCCGGCGTGTCCTACCACGTGGTGCCGATGTTTCAGCTGACGCGGCCCTATCCGCTGTGGTTTACCCGCGGCTTCGGGCCTTTGCTGCTGCTCTTGCTGCTCGCCTGGTCAGGACAGTATTTTCTTGACGACCTGCGCTGGCAGGTTGCGATCGGGTTGCCCCTGCTGGCTATTCTTTCTGCTTACGCCGGAATGACCCTCTGGCTTCAGTATACGCGCCGCAGAAAAATACATGACGCGACGTCCCTGTATTTCCGGGTGGCGATGTTGTCGCTGCTGGCCTTTGCCATTTCCGGCGCTGTTTTCTTTCTGGTCCCGGCAATCGCTTCCGATCCAAGATCGGTGGTCTGGCTGGGTGTGCTGGCCTTCGCCGGAGTCTTCGTTTCTGCCATCACGGGGATGATGTACAAGATCACGCCCTTTCTCAACTGGCTGCATCTGCAGCGACTGGGCGCCCCCATGTCGGCCGTGCCCAACATGAAAAAAATGCTTGCCGCCGAGGCGATGACCGGACAACTGCGGCTGCACGTGCTGGCCTTGCTGTTGTTGCTGGCGGCGGTCTGGCTGCCGGGACTGGCGCGCCTTGCCGGGGTGGCCTTCGCGGCCTCAAGTGTATGGCTGGGCTGGAATCTGATCAGTGCGGTGCGGCGCTACCAGACCTTCAGAGATCAAATTCGCGCAGCCGCTTTGCGTCATTGATGGTGATTTGTTTGCCGCTGACACCAATCAAGCCATTGACCGTGAGATCGTGAAAAATTCGCGACAGTGTTTCCGGCGTCAGGTTCAGGCGCGAGGCGATCACCTGCTTCGAGGTCGGCAGCGAAATGTCGAACGAACCGACACAGGCACCTTCCTGCGGGCATTGCTGCAAAAGGTAGCCGACGACGCGCTGCGCCGAGGAGCGCAGGGAGTAGGTTTCGACGTCCTGCACCAGGGAATGCAGTCGCATCGAAAGCCCGGCCAGCATGCGCCGGGCGAACAGGGGGTCGTTTTCGAGCAGATCGAATACCGGGCCGCTGTTGATGTGCAGCAGCAGGCTGTCGACGAGGCCTTCGGCAAACACCGGACAAGGGCGACCGAGGAACATGATCGCTTCGCCGAAGCTCTGGCGCGGCCCGACGATCTGCATCACCTTCTCGTTGCCTTGCGCGGAAGGGAAGGCCAGCTTGATCTGACCGAAGACCACGACGTAAAAACCCTTGAGCTGGTCGCCCTTCTGGAACAGCATTTCGCCCTTGGAAAGTCGGCGCTCGCGACACGCCGTTTCAAGTATGGCGATCTGATCCGGGGTAAGTTCCTGGAACAGCGGAAGGCGGGAAAGAATCTGCGGGATGTCGAGCTTGGTTTCGTGCATGGTTTCGTGCGTGGTTTCGTGCGTGGTTTCGTGCGTGGGGAAACTCTGTGTTTGTCGGCAGAACCTTACCATGCATCGTGTTGGGAGCGGAAGCCGTAATGCGTCTGCCGGTAGTGTTCGCTGCACCGCACCGCCCGATGTTTCTCGCGGGTACCGTTCAGGCACTGGCGGTCATGGCGTTCTGGTCGCTGGAGTTGGGTGGGCGCTACCTCGGGCTCTGGCCGGTCCCGGCGTGGCCACTGCGCAACGTATTTCCGCCATCGGTGCTGCACGCCTTGCTGCTTTCCTGCGGTGTGTTTCCCTTTTTCATGTTCGGCTTCATCCTGACCGCCGGGCCGCGCTGGCAGGGGGCGGGCGAATTGTCGCAGCGGGATTTCGTCCCCGCCTTCGTGTTGCTGGCTTGCGGCTGGCTGCTGGTCTGGGCGGCCTTGTTGCTGCCGCAGTTGCTGGTCGCCGGCCTGGCTTTGGCAATGGCCGGCTGGGTTGCGGTGGTCTTGCTGCTTTCCCGCCTTGCCCGGCAGCGGGCGACCGACCGCGAGCATATCGGCTTCGTTGCTTTGGCTGGCTGGCTGGGCGTGGCGGCCATGGGCGCTTTTGCTGCTTTCGCCGTCGAAGGGCAACTGCTTTGGGCGCGGCTCGGAATATCACTGGCTGTCTGGGGCTTTTTGTTGCCGGTGTTTCTTGCCGTGGCTCATCGCATGTTGCCCTTTTTCACATCTTCCGCGGTGCGGGCCTACGTGGTTCACCGTCCGCCATGGGCCTTGCGCAGCCTGATCGGGCTGAGCCTCGCGCACGGCGGCCTGGCCTTTCTTGAGCAAATTGAATGGCTCTGGTTGGCAGACCTGCCGGCCATGCTTGTCGCAGTTCGCCTGACATCGCTTTGGTGGAGCCGCGCGGCCCTCGCCAACCGCATGCTTTCCGTGCTGCATGTCGCATTCGCCTGGCTGGGAGTTGCATTTGCGCTGTTTGCCCTGCAGAGCCTGTTGCGCAATGCACTTCCGGGGTTCCTCGGGCAGGCAGCGCTGCATGCCTTGACGCTCGGCTTCTTTGCTTCCATGCTGATCGGCATGGCTTCGCGCGTGACCATGGGACATTCCGGGCGGCCGGTCGCCGCCGATGCGGCGATGTGGCGGGCGTTCTGCATGATGCAGGCGGCGGCGATGTTGCGGGTGATCAGCGAACTGCCCGCGCTGCCGGGCGCCCATGCGCTGATGTGGTTGTCGTCATTGCTCTGGCTGGGCAGTTTCGGGCTGTGGGCCTGGCGCTACGCACCGGCCTTCTGGCGTCCGCGCACGGACGGCAAACCGGGCTAGGCGCATGTATCTCGCCGTCAAATACGTGCATGTGATCAGCGTGGTCCTGAGTCTGACCGGCTTCTTCCTGCGCGGCATCCTGATGATGCGCGATTCGCCCTTGCTCGGCGCGCGCTGGATCAGGGTGGTACCGCACGTCAACGATACCGTGTTGCTGGTTGCGGCCCTGTCGCTGGCCGCGATGTCGGGCCAGTATCCCTTCGTGGTCGGCTGGGTTACGGCGAAGGTGCTGGGCGTGATCGCCTACATCATTCTCGGCGCCCTGGCCTTGCGCGACGCGGGTACGCGCAGGATGCGAATCATCTGCTGGTTTGCGTCGCTTGCGGTATTCGGCTGGATCGTGTCGGTGGCCTTGAGCCGCCAACCGCTGGGTTTCCTCGCCGTACTGGCTGAAACAGGTTCTTAGCCGATACGCCCGTCGGGCGGCGCCAGCAGGACTTTGAGCCGGGGAATATCCAGGATGCGGATGTGCTTTTGCTGCACCGAGATCAGCCCTTCGTCCTGAAAGCGCGAGAAGGCGCGACTCACGGTTTCAAGCTTGAGGCCGAGATAGGAGCCAATTTCCTCGCGCGTCATGCGCAGGTGAAACTCGGCCGGGGAATAGCCGCGGGAGTTGAAGCGCTGCGAAAGGTTGAGCAGGAAGGCCGCCAGGCGCTCTTCCGCGCGCATGGTGCCGAGCAGCATCATGACGCCGTGGTCGCGCACGATTTCGCGGCTCATGACCTTGTGCAGGTGATGCTGCAGCGAGTGGATTTCGCTGGAGAGCATTTCAAGTTCGGTGAAGGGAATCAGGCAGACTTCGCTGTCTTCCAGCGCGACCGCGTTGCAGCTATGGGTTTCGGTGCTGATGCCGTCCATGCCGAGGATCTCGCCGGCCATCTGAAAGCCCGTGACCTGGTCACGGCCGTCTTCGGTCAGCACGTCGGTTTTGAAGAATCCGGCCTTGACGGCAAAGATCGATTCAAAAGGGTCGCCGGCGCGATACAGGTAGTGGCCGCGCTTCAGCTTGCGCCCGCCGCCGATCAGTTTGTCGAGGCGACCCATGTCGTCCGCCGACAGCCCGAAGGGCAGGCACAGCTCGCGCAGGTTGCACTGCGAACAGGCGACCTTGAGCCCAGGGGTGATGAGCGGGATTACATTCTGCTTGACGTTTGCATGCACGCTGGATGCGTTACCCGTTTAAGGGCACCCCTTTGATTTTTGTCAATGCAACTAATTCGCGATTGCGGCATCCTATACACTGGTAGTGGATTTATCACCCCTACCCCAAACCCCTACTGACACCCGATGGATTATCAGGAACTCATTTTCGACCCGCAAGTAATTCGGCGTTTCGACGTCAACGGTCCGCGCTACACCTCGTATCCAACCGCCGATCGCTTTGTGGAGGCGTTCGGCGCCGACGATTACGTTCGCTGGCTGGGCAAGAGGACGGTGGGCGGAATCGGCCGACCTTTGTCATTATA
Organism: uncultured Sulfuritalea sp.; assembly: GCA_964650115.1. Taxonomy (GTDB): domain Bacteria; phylum Pseudomonadota; class Gammaproteobacteria; order Burkholderiales; family Rhodocyclaceae; genus Sulfuritalea. The sequence continues at coordinate 6,529 of CAZYTN010000044.1, read as the reverse complement.
CGTCCACATCCCCTTCTGCAATACCATCTGCTACTACTGCGCCTGCAACAAGATCATCACCAAGGACCACGGCCGTTCCGCCAAGTACATCAAGTATTTGGGCAAGGAAATCGCCATGCAGGAAGCCGCGCTGGACGGTAGTCGCGATGTGGTCCAGCTGCACTTCGGCGGCGGTACGCCGACCTTCCTCAGCAACGAGGAAATGTGCCGCCTGATGGACATCATCCGCAAGCACTTCCGCCTGTTGCCCGGTGGCGAATACTCGATCGAGGTCGATCCGCGCAAGGTCGATCGCCAGACAGTCAAGCTGCTCGGCGAACTCGGCTTCAATCGCATGAGCGTCGGCGTGCAGGATTTTTCGCCCGAAGTGCAGGTCGCCGTGAATCGCGTGCAAAGCCTCGAAGAAACCAAGCTGGTCATCGACTCGGCGCGCGAGTTCGGTTTCAAGGGCATCTCGGTCGATCTGATCTACGGTCTGCCCAAGCAGAACGTGATCAGCTTCAACCATACGCTCGACGAGGTTCTCAAGCTCGATCCCGATCGCCTGTCGATCTACAACTATGCGCATCTTCCAAGTCTGGCCAAGCCGCAGCGGCGCATCAACGAATCCGACCTGCCCTCGCCCGATGCGCGCCTGCAGATCCTGCAACTGGCGATCCGCCGCCTGACCGAGGCGGGTTACGTCTTCATCGGCATGGATCACTTCGCCAAGCCGGACGACGAACTGGCCGTGGCGCAGCGCCAGGGCCGGCTGCATCGCAATTTCCAGGGCTATTCGACCCATGCCGAAGCCGACCTGATGGCCTTCGGCGTATCCGCCATCGGCAAGGTCGGCCCCAGTTACTGCCAGAACGTGCGCACGCTCGACGAGTACTACGACAGCCTCGACCAGGGCGTGTTGCCGATTTTCCGCGGCATCGAACTCAACGCCGACGACCTGTTGCGGCGCAGCATCATCCAGGCCCTGATGTGCCATTTCGAGCTTTCCATCGAATCCATCGAGATCGCCCACCTGATCGACTTCAAGTCCTACTTCGCCGTCGAGCTCGACGACCTGCGCGAAATGGAGCAGGGCGGCCTGCTCACCATCGACGAGCAGTGGATCACCGTCGAGCCGCGCGGGCGCCTGCTGGTGCGCGGCATCGCCATGGCTTTCGACCGCTACCTGCGCACCGATCGCGAGCGGGTACGCTACTCCAAAGTCATTTGACCTTGACGGGGCTCCCCATCCCCGCCCCAGCCCTCCCCTTGAAAGGGAGGGAGAGAATGGGTCGCTCACGCGACGAATGTGTTAATGCCTGACAGCGGCTTCCTCGCGGTATTCCTGATCGGCCTGCTCGGCGGCGTGCATTGCGCCGGCATGTGCGGCGGCATCGTTTCCGCCCTAAGCCTGCAAGTGCCCGGTAAGTCCGGCACCGGCGGAGCGGCGTGGACCATCCATCTCGCCTACAACCTCGGCCGCATCGGCAGCTATGCACTTGCCGGCGCCTTGATGGGCGCGCTGGGCAGCCTCGGCCTGCTGCTCAACAACGCGCTGCCGATACAGTTGACCCTGTATGTCGCCGCCAACCTGATGATGATTGCATTGGGCCTTTATCTCACAGGCCTGACCGGGGTGCTGGCCTTCACCGAGCGCGCCGGGCAATGGCTGTGGCGTCGCATCCAGCCCGCGACCAAACGCTTCCTTCCCGTGCGCGGGCCGGCCCAGGCTTTTCCGCTCGGCCTGCTGTGGGGCTGGTTGCCCTGCGGGCTGGTCTACAGTGTGCTGGCGATGGCCTTGCTTACCGGCAGCGCACTGCGCGGCGCGGCGACCCTGCTGGCCTTCGGCCTCGGCACGCTGCCCAACCTGATGCTTGCCGGATTGTTGCTGGCGCGCTTCCGTACCGTCGTCCAGGGGCGGGCGCTGCGTCTGGGGTCCGGTCTGCTGGTGCTGGGTTTCGGCGTGTATGGACTGGCCAATGCCGCGACGCTGGGCGGCAAGCTGTGGCAGGGCGTGGTCTGCCACGTTTGAAAGTAGGCCAGCCCTCACCCTCATTCCCTCTCCCCGAGGGAGAAGGAAGCAGCCTGCCTCCTCTCTCCCTCTGCGAGAGAGGTCGGGAGAGAGGGATCGGCGGCACGGCGACGACCCGCGTCGCAGACATGTGAAGCTTGCGACCGGCCGCACGTCGTCGCATAATTAGCGTTTTCTAATGTATGGATGGAACGATCAGATGAACGCGCCGCAGGATTCCGCTGCCAGCAACTGCGACACCGTCGAACTGGCGCTGGGCGGAATGACCTGCGCGGCCTGCGCGGCGCGCATCGAGAAGCAACTCAACAAGCTGCCCGGCGTCGAAGCGGTGGTGAATCTCGCCGCCGAGCGTGCCCACGTGCGCTACGCCCCGGCTACGGTAGACGTCGACCGCCTGATCGCGACCATAGTGAAAACCGGCTTCAGCGCCGATGTTTCCAGCGCCGACACACGCAGCGAAGAGAAAGCGAAGAAGTTGGCGATCTACCGCGACGAACTGCGCCGCTTCTGGATTTCCGCCGCGCTGACCCTGCCGCTGGTGGCGCAGATGGTTTTCATGTTCGGCACCGGTCAGCATGAGGATGTGATTCCGCGCTGGCTGCAACTGCTGCTGGCCACACCCGTGCAGTTCTGGATCGGCTGGCGCTTCTATGTCGGGGGCTTCAACGCGATCCGCGGCGGCGCCGGCAACATGGACGTGCTGGTGGCGCTGGGCACGACCATGGCCTGGGCCTACAGCCTGGTAGTCACGCTCTGGAACCTGCATCATCAGCATGTCTATTTCGAGGCCTCGGCCACCGTCATTACGCTGGTGCTGCTGGGCAAGATCCTCGAAGCGCGGGCCAAGGCCAAGACCTCGGCCGCGATCGAGGCGCTGGCGAAACTGCAGCCGCAGACGGCGCGCGTCGAGCGCCGCAGTGGCGAAACGGTCGAACTGGTCGATGTCCCGGTGGCGACGCTGATTCCGGGCGATGTCTTCGTCGTTCGCTCCGGCGAAGCGATGCCGGTCGATGGCGAGGTGATCGAGGGGGCATCGTCGGCCAACGAATCCATGCTGACCGGCGAGAGCTTGCCGGTCGGCAAAGCCGCGGGCGACCGTGTCTTCGCCGCGACGATCAACGGCGACGGCCTGCTGCGCTGCCGCGCCACGGGCGTCGGCAGCCACACGCTGCTGGCCGGCATCATTCGCCTGGTCGAAGAAGCACAGGGCTCCAAGGCCCCGGTGCAACGGCTGGCCGACAAGGTGTCGGCGATCTTCGTCCCGGTGGTGGTCGCGATCGCCCTGCTGACCTTCATCGCCTGGTGGGCGCTGGCCGGCGACTTCACCCAGGCGCTGGTGAATGCGGTGGCGGTGCTGGTCATTGCCTGCCCCTGCGCACTGGGCCTGGCGACGCCGACGGCGATCATGGTCGGCACCGGGCAGGGCGCCCGCGCCGGCGTGCTGATCCGCAATGCCCAGGCGCTGGAACTCGCCGAGAAATTGCAGGTGCTGGTGGTGGACAAGACCGGCACATTGACCGAGGGGCGGCCGGTAGTGACCGATCTGGCGAAAGTCGGTGCTGGCGACACGGCGGCATTGCTGCAACTGGCCGCCAGCCTCGAACAAGGTTCGACCCATCCGCTGGCCTCTGCGATCATGGCGCGGGCGAAAGATCAGGGGCTGTCGCTGGCGACGCCGCAAAACGTCGTGGCTACGGCAGGCCGCGGCCTCGTCGGCGAAGTCGATGGCCGCCGCGTACAGCTCGGCTCGGTGACATGGATGAAGGAACGGGGCTGGTCCGCGCCCGCGGCCGACGCGCTGGCGCAATCCGGGCGCAGCGTCGTCGCAGTGGTGGCCGACGACAAGCTGCTCGGCTTCATCGGTATCGCCGACCCGTTGCGCGCCAGTTCGCGTGCGGCGGTGGCCCGGCTCAACCGGCTCGGCGTCGAGGTCGTGATGCTGACCGGCGACAATGCAGGTACGGCACGGGCCGTCGCCCACGAAGCCGGCATTGAACACTTCGAGGCCGAGGTGCTGCCCGGCGACAAGGCGGCGGCGGTGAACGGACTCAAGGGCGCCGGCCGCCTGGTCGGCATGGCCGGCGACGGCATCAACGATGCGCCGGCGCTGGCCGCGGCCGACGTCAGCTTCGCCATGGCGGCGGGTTCCGACGTCGCAATGCAGGCGGCCGACGTCACCCTGATGCGCGACGACCTCAGCGGCGTGGCCGACGCGATTTCGCTGTCGCGCGCGACACTGGCGAAGATACGGCAGAATCTCTTCTTCGCCTTCATCTACAACGTGCTCGGCATTCCGCTGGCGGCGCTGGGCATGCTGAATCCGGTCATCGCCGGCGCGGCGATGGCGGCCAGCTCGGTGTCGGTGGTGAGCAACTCGCTGCTGCTGCGAAACTGGAAACCAAACAAGGACTGATATGGAAACGACGACAATCAAGGTAAATGGCATGTCCTGCGGCGGCTGCGTGAAAAGCGTGACGGGTGTGCTGACCGCGCTCGATGGCGTGACCAGGGCCGAGGTTTCGCTGGAGCGGAAGCAGGCCGTGGTCGAGTTCGATGCGGCGAAACTCACGCGCGACCAGCTCAAGGCCGTGATCGAGGACGCCGGCTTCGAAGCGGCATGATGGTTTCGTCTGGTTGTTGAGCCGCGGTCGGATCTCGCCACCCGGCCCACGAAACTACCGTGATATATTTCACGGTCACTGGCAGATCACACTATACAATCCGCTGATTCGTACCGATACTTGCAGTTCCCGTCAGCGCCCTGCCAGTATCTTGTTCGTTTGACCCAGGAGACAACCACGCCCTTCCAAATCAGGAAGTTATTCGCAAGCGCTTTTGTCGGCATCCGCTTCGATGGCTCGATTGACGACGCCACCGATGGTTTTGTTGCCGGTCGGTGCTTGTGCGGCGGCCTCGGCTACGACGTCTGCTTATCTACTTTATTTACTTAATCCACCCGCAACGCAAGGGAAAACCATGAATCAGCTTTTCGCCGACACCATCGGCACCATCACCGTCACCGGCAATCTGGTCCGCATCGACTTCGTCAGCATGGCCGCGACGCAACCGGCGGATGCCAAGGAACAGCGGCGCTTCGAACTGACCCAGCGGGTGGTCGTGCCGCTGGAAGGTTTCTTGCGCGGAATGGCGGCCCAGCAGGACATCATCAACAAAATGCTCGAAGCCGGCATCCTCAAGTCGAAAGCACCGGAAGCCGATGCGAAACCGGCAAAAACAGGCAAGGGCGGCAAGCAATAGAACGCAGTTTGGCCGGCGCCGCGGCGCCGGAAGAAAGCTTGAACGTTGCAAAGCAGCGGCGGTTCGTAAAATGATATATTGCTGTCATTGTTGATTGGTAGCCAGATCGCTGGAGAATTCGGGAGTCCCATCAAGCACATGCTGCCCCGCACCAGATTATTTTTCAATGATTCCAGGCCGTTGGCGCATGGCGCGGCGGCTGGCGTGCGTCTCTACCAAAGTAATTCTTCTCCCGCCGGAGCGAAATCTGCTCCGGCGACTGATCGTTTGCTGCAGGCTCTTTTCCTCTAATCACGGAGAAAGTGCCGTTCCCGGCACGTTCCGTTCGCGTCAGATTTTTCTGGGAGTTTCATCATGGCCACCATCACCAAAAACGGTTCTTTCAATGTCAGCCCGACCGAACTCTCCATAGCGCGCAGAACGACCGGGGGCAGCGACATCATCTATGTCGTGCAGGGGGGCCTTGGCGGAACCATCGATGGCGGCGGAGGCACCGACCAGCTGCGCCTCGACCAGTTGGCGGCGTACACCTTCGATCTGGCAACGGACTTCACCCTGCTCGGGATCGAAACCGTCTCCATTGCCACCAGCGCGGGTTCCGCCGGCACCGTTGCCCACGACATCGATGCATCCGGTTACACCAACGGCCTGACCATCAACGGCAACGCCGGAGCCAATGAAATCACCGGCACGGCCTTCGACGACATCATCACCGGCGGCAATGGCGTCGATACCCTCGATGGCGGCGAAGGCAACGATACCTACATTTACAGCCTATTGACCGACTTCACGGCCGAGAATCTCACCCTCACCGACACCGGCCTCGCCGGTACCGACACGGTGCAAATCACGGCAACCACCGGCATTCTGACGCTTACCGCTGCCACGAACGGCATCGAGGCCTACACCATCGCCAACGCCGGGGCGGTCAGCATCGACGCCGCCCTCGTGGGTACCGCGCTGACCCTGACCGGCAGCACCGGCGTCAACACCCTCAAGGGCACGGGCTTCAATGACACCATCAGCGGCGGCGCCGGCGCCGACATCCTCGCCGGCAACGGCGGCGACGACATCTTCCTTTACGCCGTGGCGACCGACTTCGCCGCCGGCGAGAAAATCGATGGCGGCATCGGCACCGACACCGTCCGCATTTCCGCTCCCAGCGGCATCGTCACCCTGACCGCCGTCGTCACCAACATCGAAGCCGTCGAACTCACCGGCACCGGCGCCAACGGCGTGAATGCCGCGCTGGTGGTGAAT